>JBGSME010000196.1:0-18388 GCA_041740335.1 Bryobacteraceae bacterium
CATCCGAATATCGTCACCATTTACGACATCGGACAAGACGGCGATCTCGCCTATATCGCCATGGAGTACGTCACCGGATGCACCCTCGATGTTCTCATGCGCGATCAGGATCGGCTTGACCGGCCCACCGTCACCAACGTCCTCGCCGAAACCGCCTCCGCCCTCGACTATGCCCACGCTCGCGGCATCATCCACCGCGACATCAAGCCCGGGAACATCATGTTCACCGACGCCGGATCCGTAAAAATTACCGACTTCGGCGTCGCCAAAATCACCTCGCATCAGGTAACCAAAACGGACATGGTGCTCGGCACCCCCAGCTACATGTCTCCCGAACAGATCGAGGGTTCGCGGAACATCGACGGCCGCGCGGACCAGTTTTCTCTCGCCGTCCTCGCCTACGAGATGCTCTCTGGAGAAAAGCCCTTCACCGGTGATTCGCTGCCCGCCTTGCTGTTCAAGATCGCCCGGGAAAACGCGCCGGCTATCCACCTCGTCAATCCCACCCTGAACGAACAAGTCGACGCAGTCCTCCGGCGCGCCCTCTCCAAGGCGGGTGCCGATCGGTTCGATACCTGTTCCGAGTTTGTCAGCGCCCTGCACGCCTCTCTGATCGGGTGCCCCGAGTGGGCTCCCCTCGCTCGCGGCATTGCAAGAGACCTGCCCACCATGGGTCCTACGATGACCGAGGCCACGCCCATTCCCGGAACCGGATCCGGCACCGGCGCGCCTATCCTTGCGCTATCGCCAAGCGCCGCAGCGCCCGCGGCAGCATCGGATATTCCCCCGTCCGCGTCGAACACGCCATCCCCATCGAACTCGATTGCGGCCAGCACTGTCGAGTCATTCCCAACACTCACAGGAGCATCCTCCGCCACCGCCCAGCCCTTTCGCGCCTCCCGTCGCGGGGTCGAAGAGGCCGAACCCTCCGGTTCAGGAATTGGCAAAGCATTCGTCTTAGCCTCCATCATCGCCGCCGTTCTCGTCGGCGGTGGGCTTGCCGCCACTTATTTCATGGGGATCGCGTCACTGGACCAGTTGACAAGCGCAATCGGGATCACGAGCCCGGAAACGGAGACGCCGCCCGCCAATCCCGCACCCCCGGCAGCCGTTCCTGAGCTCAAGCCGGCCGCGTCTGAACTTCCTCCTGCACCTCCGCCCGCACCCGCGGCTACCGCCAATTCCCCTGTCCCCGAGACACCCTCCCCGTCGCCCCACACCGCAACCCCCGCGGCTTCCAACACCCCCTTCCGCACCGATGGCCGTGCTGCTGAGCCCCGATCCGCCATCGTCGATATCGCTTCCACTCCGGCCGGAGCCCGTGTCACCGTCGACGACACCCAGGAAGGATGCGTCACCACGCCATGTTCGATCGAGCTGCCCGCCGGACGCCACGTCCTTCGTTATGCACTCCCGAATCACAGGCCAGGAGTCAGCGTCATCCTCGTGCCCCAGGAAACCAAGGCTTCCACTGTGCTTGATCCCGCCAGCGGCACGCTCCTGCTGATCACCACTCCGCCCGGAGCCAGCGTCTTCGTCGACGGCCAACCGCGCGGTACCACTCCGGCGTCCCTGAAAACACCCGCCGGACGCCACAAAGTCGAACTCAAGCTCCCCGGCCTGCCAGACCACTCCCGCGAAATCGAGGTCCTGGATCAGCAGATTGTCAACATTGAAGTGACATGGCCGGGAGCGCAGTAGTGCTTCGCGCCATACCCGCAGCCCTGCTGCTTCTCGCTTTTTGGGCACAGAAACCCTCCCGTGAGGATGTACGCCCCGAGACACTGGAAGCCTTCAACCGGCATATTCATGCGCGCGAAGGCGCGATCGATCGGGAACGCGTCCGTGGTCGAAACTTCCTCTGGCTCGATGATTCCGAAGATCGCCGAAAGCGCGTCCGCTCCGGCGCCGTCGTCATCGAACCCCTACACGGGCGAGGACTCATCGACGTCAAAGGCGGGCTCGTTCATGACTGGATGGGCGCCGCCTTCATCGAAGGCGCAACGCTCGCCGGTGCAATCGGCGCCGTGCAGGACTATGACCGGCATCAACAGTATTTCAAGCCCGAAGTGGTTAACTCCCGCCTGCTCTGGCGCAATGGAAACCAATTCGGAATCTTTCTGCGCCTCGTGAAAAAGAAGGTGCTCACCGTCACCCTCAACACTGAGCACAAGGTCACCTACTTCCCCATCGACGCCAGCAAAATTCACAGCCGTTCGTACTCAACCAGAATCAGCGAAGTCGAGGACGCCGGCACCGCCAGCGAGTCCGAACTCGCGCCCGGCCAGGATCACGGTTTCCTATGGCGTCTCAATTCCTATTGGCGTTTCCAGGAACGCGACGGCGGTGTCTACGTCGAGTGCGAGGCCATTTCCTTAACCCGCGGAATCCCCACCGGATTCGGCTGGCTCATCTCCCCGATCGTTCGGGACCTGCCTCGCGAAAGCCTCGAGACTACGCTCGCCGGAACGCGCAACATGCTCAACTAACGCTATCGATACTCTGAGCCCCCACGCATCATTCCGCCGCCCCAGCCCCCGGCCCCATCAAACAACGCGCCAAGTCAGCCTGAAAATCCCGAAGCGCCTCCACTTCCCCCGGAGCCGCCGCCTGCTCAAAGCCCTTCGCGACAAAGTATGCCGCCTCGTCACGCCACATCAACACCGCCAGCCCACGCCCCGTAATCAGTCCAGCCGCGCCTACCCGGCACGCCCCTTCACCGATCTCCACCAGCGCGGCAAACGGCGCGCGCGCGAAGCACACATGCCGACCGCGGTCGCCCAGCGATAGAGCTTCAAAGCCCAACTCCGCCAGCCGTTGGAATTGTTCCGAGTTCACTCGCCGATCACATCTTGTAACGGCCCAGATCCTCGTCGCCAAGGTTCTCGAGCCATCGCCGCAGGTCTTCGTTGTTTACCTTATCCGATATCGCCGTCGCCATTTTCGAGTTGTGCAGCACGGCCTCCTCCACGTAGATCGGGCAGTCCAGCCGCAGCGCGATTGCCAGCGCATCGGACGGCCGCGAGTCCACGCTAATCAGCGATCCGTCCCGCTCCAGCCAGATCACCGCATAGAACACATCGTCCCGCAGCTCGTTCACCACAACCTTCTGCACCCCGGTTTCCAGGCCGTGCAGCAGCGTCTTGATCAGATCGTGTGTCATCGGCCGCTGCGTGCTCACCTTCTCAATCTCCAAGGCGATCGCGTTGGCTTCATACACCCCAACCCAGATTGGCAGAATATTGCTCCCGCCCACATCCTTGAGGATGACGATGGGCATGTTGGTCACTGGATCCATCATGAGCCCTCGGATTTTCATTTCCACTTCCATGAGCATCCTCCTCTACTAGTTTACGGGCTCGCCGGTGAACATTTCACCCACCAGCGAATTCGGACCGGCGCGGGTCACCAGAACATCCCGGTACCCGCCGGCTTCCAGTTCCGCACTCGCCGTAAAATTCAGCGTCCGGTTCTGTGACGTCCGCCCAATCCACTGCCCCGTGGCTTTGTTGAAGCCTTCGATCATTACTTTTTCCACGCCGCCGATCCGCTCCGAGTTGCGGCGCAATTGAATCGCCCGCTGCTTCTCCTGCAGGATCGACAGCCGCCGGCCCTTTTCAGTTTCCTCGATCGCGTCGTCAAGCGCGATCGCGCCCGTGTTCGGGCGCGGCGAGTATTTGAAGCTGAACATTGAGTCGTACTCAACCTGCTCGATCAACTCCAGCGTCTGCTCGAAGTCCTTTTCCGTTTCGCCCGGGAACCCGACAATAATATCGGTGGTCAGCGCGATATTCCGCGGCGACGCCTTCATCCAGTCAATCCGCCGCATGTACTCGTCCCGCGTATATAACCGCTGCATGCGCGTTAGCACCGTGTCGGACCCCGCCTGCACCGGCAAATGCACGTGATTGCACAGCACCGGATTGTCGTTGATCGCATCCACGATATCCTTGCCGAAATCACGCGGGTGCGACGTCGTAAACCGAACTCGCTCCAGGCCCGGCACCTCCGCGATGTGCCGCAGCAGCACCGCAAAATTCCAGCCCGCCGCCGACGGATCGCGGTAACTGTTCACGTTCTGCCCCAGCAACTGGATCTCGGTGTAACCCATCGCCGCCAGCTCCCGGGACTCCTTCATCACCGATTCCGACGTCCGGCTGCGCTCCGGCCCACGCGTGAAAGGCACCACACAGTACGCGCACGATTTGTCGCAACCCTCGATAATCGTGATGTAGGCGCGATGCGGGTTGTCCCGCCGCGTCACCGCGGTTTCAAAGGTTTCATCGGTGTCCAGGCTCAACCCCGTAACTCGCTTGTTCCCGGATTCGATCTGCACCAATAATTCCGGCAGCTTCGTGTAGCTCGCTGACCCGCACACCAAACTCACATGCGGCGCCCGCTCAAAGATCTTCTCCCCCTCTTGCTGCGCAACGCAGCCAAGAACGGCAAACACCTTCTTCTCGCCCGATGGGCCCACGCCCGAATCGCGCTTGAACTGCTGCAGCCGCGAAAAAACCTTCTGCTCAGCTTTATCGCGGATGCTGCACGTGTTGTAGAAAACAAGGTCAGCGGCGTCAGGGGACTCCACCTGCCCATAGCCCTGACTTACCAGCGTTCCGATCACTTTCTCGGAATCATGCACGTTCATCTGGCAGCCGAACGTTTCGATATAGAACTTCTTCATGTGTACCGCGCCAGCTTTTATTATAGGTCCCACGCGGTTTGACGACAGTGGTAGAATGATCAGGATCGTTCGCTTCAGGAGTCGGCCATGAATATTCAAACTCGGTTTGTTGCGCTCGCTCTCGCGCTCTCTGCGGCATCCGCCCCGGTCAGCGCCCAGGTTCTTTATGGATCGCTCACCGGCAATGTCACTGACTCCACCGGTGCCGCCGTCCCCGGCGCGAAGGTGGACGCCGTCAACATCAATACCGGCATCGCGCGCCAAACCGCCACCGATGATCGCGGAACATACCTATTCAGCGATCTCCAGACCGGCCAATACAAGGTTACGATCTCGGCCCCGTCCTTTGGCGGCGTCACCCAGGAAGCCGTGCCCATCGACGGAAACACGATCCGCAGGTTCGACGCCCAGTTGCAGGTGGCGCAGTTGGCCGAAAGCATTACCATCGCCGCCGCCGGCGCCATCCTCCAAACCGACCGTGCCGACGTCAACAACTCAATCTCCAAAACACAAATCACCAATCTGCCCTTCGCCGGCAATCAGGGCCGCAATTTCCAGAACCTCTACAAACTCGTGCCCGGCTTCACACCTCCGCGCGAACTCCACTCCGACGCCGGCAATCCTCAGCGCGCCCTCGGCACCAACGTCAACGGAGCATCGTATTCCAACAACAACACTCGCATTGATGGCGCAACCGTCAGCTACCCCTGGCTCCCCCACATCGTCGCCTATGTCCCTCCTGCCGAAGCCATTGAAACCGTCAATCTCGTGTCCAATAGCTTCGATGCCGAACAAGGTATGGCTGGTGGATCCGCCGTCAACGTCACCATCAAATCCGGCACCAACGAATTCCACGGCAGCGGCCACTGGTTCCATACCAACAGCGCCACCGCCGCCCGCGGTTACTTCTTCGTCGGCTCTGACTTGCCCAAGAACCTTCTGAACCAGTTCGGCGGCACCTTCGGCGGTCCCATCAAGAAGAACAAACTCTTCTTCTTCTCCAACCTCGAACGTACCACTCGCCGCCGCTACGCCTCCGCCTTCCGTACCGTCCCCACCGCGGACCTCCGCCAAGGCGACTTCTCCGGCGTCGGCGCTGCCATCTTCGATCCCTTAACCGGCGCCGCCGACGGCTCCAACCGTGAGCTGTTCCCCAATTCGCGCGTGCCCGCCAGCCGCATCGATTCCGCCGCGGCCAAAATGACAGCACTCATTCCCCAACCCAACCTCGGCACGTTCCCCAACAACTACTTCGCCACGGGAACCTACATCTTCAACCGCACAAACGCCGATTTCAAGGTGAACTACAACCCCACCGACAAGTCATCCATGTTCGTCCGCTATAGCATTTCCCCCAGCGATATCTTCGATCCTCCGTCTCTCGAGGCCGCCGGCGGCGACGCCCTCACCGGCGGCCAGCCCGGCAATTCCCCCGGCCGTACCCAAAACGCCTCCATCGGTGGAACCTATGCCATCTCTGCCCGTGTCCTCGTCGACGGCAACATCGGCTTCACCCGCCAGCGCCTCGGATCCCAAAACGTCGACATTGGCAAGAACTACGGCTTGGACGATCTACAGATCCCCGGCACCAACGGGGCCGATTTCCTCCAGGGTGGCTATCCAAGATTCGCGATTTCCGGCTTTTCCTCGATCGGGAATCCGAACGTCTCCAATCCCTTCTTGTTCCGCGACAACCAGTACGTTGTGGCCGGAAACGTCGGCTACGTCCACGGCGCCCACAACTTCCGCTTCGGCGGCGAGTACA
Source organism: Bryobacteraceae bacterium (assembly GCA_041740335.1). Classification (GTDB taxonomy): domain Bacteria; phylum Acidobacteriota; class Terriglobia; order Bryobacterales; family Bryobacteraceae; genus DSOI01. Next base: position 6,450 of record JBGSME010000196.1, read on the forward strand.
CCTACTACACCATCAACCACTTCCAGCCCCAGGCCGCTTTTGGACCTCGCGGCGGATTTACCTTCTCCGGCGGACTCACCGCCCGCCGCGGTGGCGCTGCTCCCAACCTCTATAACGGTTGGGGCGATTGGCTTCTCGGCTTCCCCCAATCCATGGGCAAAGACGTTCAATACGTCAACCCCGCCGCCGTTCGCATGCCCGGCTGGGGCATGTACGCGCGGGACCAATGGCAGCTGAATCGCAAACTTACTTTCACCTACGGCTTCCGGCTCGAACGCTATCCCTTCGCCACCCGCGATCACCGCGGCTTCGAACGCTTCGACCCCGACACCGATAAAGTCATCGTCGGCGGCGTTGGCGGCAATCCCACCGACACCGGTGTCCGCGTTCCCCTCATTCAGTTCGCCCCTCGCCTCGGCCTCGCATGGCGCTTGAATGACAAGACCGTCCTACGCGCCGGATACGGTGTCACCATCGACCCCGATTCCTTCCGCCGCCAACGTGACGCCTACCCCGCCACGATCTCTTCGCAATTCAGCGGCGCTTCGTCCTTCCAGGCCGCCGGCTCCCTCCGCACCGGCATTCCCACTGTCGTCGGTCCGGACCTCAACCAGGGCCTCATCGATCTGCCCCTCGCCGTCGGCACTCAGACCTTCCCCACCGACTACCGCCGCGGCTACATCCAATCGTTCAACTTAACCGTCCAGCGCGACATCGGCGCCGGCTTCAACATTCAAACCGGCTACGTCGGCACTCGCGCCATTCGTCAGACGCAGAATCTCAACATCAATAACGCCGGCCCGGGCGGCGGCAACGCCGGTAGAGCCTTGGCCCTCCGCGTTCCCGGCCGCATCGGCAACATCAACTTCTACACCCCGTTCAATACCTCCAACTACAACTCCTGGCAAAATCAGTTGACCCGCCGCTTCAAGGGCGATGGCATGTTCGGCGTCTCCTACACTTGGTCCCACGCCATCAACTATGGCGATAATAACGACTCCGGCTTGTCCTGGAACTGGGTCCCCATGTGGGACCGCAATCGCGCAACCGCCGGCTTTGACCGTACTCACAACCTGCAGGTATACGGCGTCTACGACATGCCCTTCGGCAAGGGACAGAAATTCGCCACCACCGGCTTGGCCGCCACCATCCTCGGCGGCTGGCAGATGAACGGCGTCATGAGCATCTATAGCGGCGGCGTATTCACCGTTTCATCAGCCGCAACTTCGGTCAACGCTCCCGGTAACTCCCAGACCGCCGATCAAGTGAAGACAGAAGTCGCCAAACCCAAAATCGTCGGCCGCGGCAACAGTTGGTTCGACCCCACCACCTTCATACCGGTCACCGCAGTTCGCTTCGGCTCCGTCGGCCGGAACAGCATGCGCGGTCCCGGATCCTTCAATCTCGACGCTAGCCTCTTCCGCAATTTCCAGGTCACCGAACGGGTCAAGATGCAGTTCCGTGCCGAATCGTTCGGCTTGACCAACACACCCCAGTTCGGCAACCCCGGCTCCAATGCCTCCTCGCCGTCACGCAACGCCGACGGTTCCATCCGAGCCCTCAACGGATTCACCGAAGTTACCTCCGCCACCGGAGCCCGCGAACTTCGCTTCGCACTAAAGCTGTTCTTCTGACGCTTTCCCCTGCGCTCCCCGCCGGAATCGACTAAGCTAGTGGAATTAGTCGATTCCGGAAGGAGAAATCATGATAGTTCGATTCACCATCGCGGGCCTGTTGGTATTGCTGGCGGCCTGTTCCTGCACCAGATCCGCTGACCCTGTCCCCGAAGCCGCCAAGGCCATCAAGGAAGGCGTCGATGTCAAGGATCCCCTAGGCATGCTCAGCGCCCTCGGATCCGCCGGCAAGGAACTCGAAAAGGCCCAAAAAGAACTCGAGGCAATGCCCGCCACTGACCCGGTTCATTTCTCCAAGCTCATCGAAGTCCTCCCCGATGCCCCATCGGGCTGGACCGCCACCGAGCCGAAGGGCTCCAGCAACGAGATGGGCGCATTCAAAGTCAGCGAGGCCAGCCGCGAATACCGCAACGAATCCGGACAGCGGGTGAAGGTGGAAGTCAGTGACTGGGCATTCAACAAGGCTCTTTATCTGCCCTTCTTCCTGCAAGCCAAATTCAGCCAGGAAAGCACCGACGGCTACAGCAAGGGCATTACGATGGGTGAGGATCCCGGCCGCGAGGAATACAACATCAAGTCCAAAGACGGCAATCGCGTCGTCCTGCTCAACAAGCGCTACCACACCAAGGTCTCCGTCAATGACTTGCCCAAGGAATCCATTGAGGAATGGTGGGGCCGCCTGAAGACCTCGGCACTTCCGTAGAATAGAAGGATGTTTCGACGTTGCGCGTTCATTGCCTGTTCCGCCGCCCTGTTCGGCTCTGGAATCACCGAGCCACGCTTCACCGGAGCCGGAGAGTTGATCCGGCCCGAAGGCTGGCGCGAATGGAAGTTCGTCGGCGCCAACTACGGCATGGGCTATGTCGAAGGTTCGCCTGAAACCGCCGCCAACGCCACCTTCCACAACATCTATATTCAGCCGCACGCCTACGCGCACTACAAAAAAACCGGAAAGTTCCCCGACAAAACCATGCTCGTCATGGAAGTCGTCAAACCCGGCGCCAACGTCTCCATCAACAAGAAAGGCGTTTTCCAGGACAAATTCATCGGCGTGGAAGTGGCCCTCAAAGACGAAAAACGCTTCCCCGAAAAGTGGGCCTACTTCAATTTCATAGACCGCGCCAACAACACCCAGCTCGCCCGCTCCAAACCCTTCCCCAAGGAATCCTGCTGGGAATGCCACAACAAACACGCTGCCGTCGACAACGTCTTCCTCCAGTTCTATCCCGGCCTCCGCGACGCGCGTCACTGAGACGCCGCAAACGTCAGCCAGCGGCAAGCGAACTCACCCCACCAAATACTATTCTGGTTGGATGGAGGATCACTCATGATTCGTCGCTCCGGCCTCGTACTGCTGGTTGCCCTTGTCCCCACTCTCCTAGCCCAGCCCGCCCCGCAGTGCCCCCCAGAGCCCCTATCAACCGGCTCCTCCCTCAATGCAACCATTGAGCTCTCCGGCTGCCGGTACCTCGACGTCTTCGACGCCAGCAGAATCGAATCGCAAATCAGGCAATACACCCTGGACTTGGCCGAACGCTCCGTCGTCACCCTCGAGTTGAACTCCACCGAATTCGATCCCGTCCTCTACCTGCATGACTCCCGCAAGCGGCTCCTCACCCGCAACGACAACCGTTCTCCCGACAACTCCAATTCACAAATCGTCGTCAACCTCCCCCCCGGATCCTATCTCGTGGTAGCCGCCGCGCGAGCCCCCGGTACCGGCGGAGCCTTTGAGTTGATCTCTGCCGCCCAGGCCCCCCGCTCCTGTCCGGTGCAAGACTTCACCCTCGGCGAAACCACCCAACTCGCTTTCGCTCGCACTTCCTCCTGCCGCCTGCTCGACCTCACCTCCACCACTTCCACCAACCAGACCCTCGTGGCCCGCTATCGCATGGATGTCCCCCAGCGCGGTGCCGTGTCGCTCACCACCGACCAGTTGAACCCGTTCCTCTCGCTCGTCAGCGTAAACGACACCCGCCGCGCATTCTCCGGCCGTGGACAACTGGTGGCCAGCCTCGCCGCCGATACCTATCAACTGACGCTGACTTCAACCGAGGAAGGGTCCCTTTCCCTCACCGGTAAGATCCAGGATCTGCGGCCCTGCCAAGTGCGCCCCCTCGAGGCCAACGGTGAACTCATCACCGGGAATCTCGGCGACGACGATTGCCGCGTCCTCGATTTCTTCGTCCCGAATTCTGACGCCGCCCCCCTCCACGTCTACGCAATCACCCTCACCGAGGATGCCGTCGTCACACTCGCCATGGAATCCGGCGACTTCGATACGTTCCTCGCCATCACCAACGACAGCAATGACGTAATTGCCGTAAACGACGATGCCGCCGAGGACGTCTCCAATTCGCGAATTCAAATTCACCTTCCGCGCGGAGAATTCAAGATCCTCGCCACTGCCTTCCAAGTCGCAACCGGTGGCTATACGCTCCAGGCCGCAGCCGAGCCCGTTCGCGACTGCGCGCCGCCCGCTTTCACTCTCAACACCACCATCGAAGGAGAATTCCCGGACGACGGTTGCCGGATCCTTGATCTGCTTCCATTCTCAACCAACTCCGCACCAACGCGCCCCTTCCGATTCAGCGTCCCCGAACGTAGCGTCGGCAAGCTCGATTTGAACGTTTCTCCAGGCCGAGGCTCCATGCATCTGATCTCACAGAGCGGAGTCACCGTAGGCTTGCGCAACACCGATGCCAACGGCAATGCCGGTCTCGAGACCACAATACCTGCCGGTGAATATACCCTCGCCGCGGCATCGCCCACCACTCCCCCGCCCTCATTCGCCCTGCGCGGTTCGCTGCGCCAGCAGCCCGATTGTGCGGTCACAGACCTAACGCCCGGCAACCCGGTCACCCGCACCTTGGAGGCCGCCGATTGCCGCTACTTTGAGATCGCTCCCTTTGGCACCGCCGGCACCAGATCCCACCGGTACCGCTTCGTTCTGGATGCGCCCAGCCGCATCGTTTTCGAAATGAAGTCGGAAGAAATTGAACCAGTTGTGGTTTTGATGAACGACGATGAGCGGGTCCTCGCCATCGGAGCCGCCGAAACACCCGCCACTCTCCGGCTCCAGGGAACAATCCCGGCCGGCACATACCGGGCGATCTTGACCGCAACCTCGGGCGCACTCGGAACCTATACCGCAAGTCTCACCGCAGAGCCTGTTGCTGAAACGATGGCAGCCCCGGCGGCCACTCACCCCCCAGTAATCACCGTCGAATCCATCAACTGATCCACCCAGCGAAATATGGCCCCCATCCTCCGCACTGCGGAAATATGGGGACTGTCCACCGCGGCCACAAATGCCAAAAAAGCAACCCAACAGACCGCCCCGCGAGCGGACTGTCCCCCATATTTCCCCCACCACCGCACTGCAGAAAAACACTCCCCCACCACCGCACCGCGGACCCACCGCACTGCGGGCCCAGGCCAGCCCTAATCCCGAGCGATCGGAATCTCCCGCGTCCCACCCTCGGCATTAAAAATACGCACGACAAACTTCTCCTCCGGCTGCGCCACCGCCACCGCACGCGGAGCAGCCTCGCCATCGCCGTCACCGTTCACCAGCACACCCTCATCCCCTCCGCCCGCGGTAACCCGCCCCCCGCCCATTCGAGCCGCCATCACCGTTTCAAACGTCTTCGTGATCTCCTCGGTCGAATACCCTACCGTCGCCGTCACCAGATCATCCCCGGCCCCGATCCGCAGCCGCTTCAGGAACTCCGCCGCCTCCGGCTGATCCGCCGGCGCCGACGCAATTGCCAATTGCACCAAAGCCTGCAACGCCGCCCCCATCCGCTTTGCCGATTCACTATCGTCCGCCCGCAGATTCAACGCCACCGCCAGACCGTCGTGAAGCGAAATTCCCCCCTCGAATCCACGCACCGATTGGAACATCTCCGCCTGCGGCATCCCCGCTGCTCCCAACGCCGCCGGCGAAATCTCCGATACCCACCAGATGTCGTGCAGTTGGCTCAGCGCCGCCGCTCGCTCGAATAACTTGCTCTGCGCCGCGTCCGGAGCCGCCAATGCGTGATGATCCACCGCCCGCCGGATCCCCTTCGGATCACCCAACAACAGGATCGATCCGTTCACCACCGCCGCATTCATATCCGTCTTCTTCCCCTTCGGCTGGAACATTTCCACGCCCTTGTACAAGCTCCGCCGTGCCCCTAACTCCACGAATTGCTTCCGCAGCTTCCGCACGTCAAACTTGCCCGCCATCGCGAACACCACCGGCACCTCTCCACGGCCCTTGCTCGCTTCCTCAAATCCGCCCGGGCTCGATATCAATACCTGCTCCACCTGCGACACAAAATCCAACCCCTGGCCGCTCGCCATCTGCTGCAAACCCATCCGCGTCACTTCCTGCTCAACCCGTTGGCCCAGCGGTGAGGCCTTCGCCTTCTGCAGGTCTACCCCAAACAACGAACGCGCCTCCGGATGCACATATCGCCAGAAAGTCGGGTGCGATTGCGCCCCCATCACTCCCATCGTCACCGATACAGCCACCACCAAACGCACCGTAAATCTCATGTTGTTGGAGTCCTCCGTCCCAACAGTAGCTGGAACAACCCCTATCGGTCGATCAGGCGAAAACCTCAGAATTTGTTCGAACTTGCCCGCTCCCGCCAACGCGCAAACTCCCCCCCCAGCCGCGCAACCACATCCGGCTGCGCCGCCGCCAAATCCCGCGACTCCCCAATATCGGCCTCGACATCGTACAATTCCCACTCACCTTCCATCCGCGCCCGCACCAGCTTCCATTTGCCGCTCCGCATCCCCTGATGCTTCTGATACTCGAAATACAATCCGTCCCGATGCCCCGGTCCCTTTCCCATCAACGCCGGCAGCGGATCGATCCCATCGTAGACCCGATCCCGCTCCAGGGCCTTCCTCCCCGCTCCACCCGCCAATTCCACCGCCATCGGAACCACATCGTGAGCGCTCAACAATTCCCCACATTCCACGCCCTCCGGTATCCGGCCCGGCAACCTCGCCATCCCCGCCACCCGAATCCCTCCCTCGTAACACGTCACCCCGCCATCCCGCAGCGGCCGATTCGTCTGCACCTCCAACCCGCGCCCCGGAAGCATAAACGCACCATTGTCGGAATAGAAAAACACCATCGTCCGCTCCGCCTCGCCCGTTTCCTCCAGTCCCTTCATCACACGCCCGAACGCCGCGTCAAGCGCCGTCACAACCACCCGGTACCGCTTCCGCTCATCCGTTTCGCCCGGCGAATACCCATACTCTGCGAAATACTCATCCGGCGCCTGCCACTCGTTCCGCTCCCCTTCCCGTTTGTTCCGCGGATTCGGAAAATGCGGCGAATTGAACGGCAGATACGTCAACCACGGCCGCTCCCGATTCCGCCGCATGAAATCAATCGCCGCCCCGGCGAACAAATCAACCGAATAGCCCTTCATCCGCGCCGGCTCAGTCCCACGATACAGATCCGGATCGCCATTGTACACGTGCGTGTAGTAATCCATGTTTCCGGACCGGTGTCCCAGAAACTCATCGAATCCACGCTCGGTCGGTCGCGACCCCGCCGCCCATCCGAGGTTCCATTTCCCGAACGCCCCCGTCGCGTACCCATAGGGCTTCACATATTGCGGCAACAGCTTCTCGCCATGCGGCAATCCAATACCGCCCTTGTTTTCCTCCCCGCTCAACTGATAGTTCAAACCGAATCGCAGCGGATGCCGCCCCGTAAGCAGACCCGCGCGCGACGCCGTACACGTCGGCGACGACGTATAGAAATTGGTGAACCGCGTTCCCTGCCCCGCAAATCGGTCAAAGTGCGGAGTTCGTATTTCCGTGTTCCCGTAACAACCGAGGTCGCCATAACCCAGATTGTCCGCCGTGATCAGCAGCAGGTTCACCTTCGGTCGCGCCTGCCCCATTGCCGTCATGGCAAAAGCGGTCTGAAGAAGTGTTCGCCTGCTCGGAAACATGCTCTCGATGATATCGCTTCAGCATGATATTCTGAACGGGCAAAATGTACCGCCGATCTTTCCTCTCCTCCCTCGCCGCCGCCGCCCTCCCAGCCGCCAACCGCCGCCCCAACATCATTCTCATGATGGCCGACGACATGGGCTTCTCCGACCTCGGCTGCTACGGAGGTGAAATCGCCACCCCCAACATCGATCGCCTCGCCAAACGCGGCGTCCGGTTCCGGCAGTTCTACAACACCGCACGCTGCTGCCCCACCCGCGCCTCCCTCATGACCGGGCTCTACCCCCACCAGGCCGGAGTCGGCCACATGGTCGATACCGGGCGCCCCGATCTCCCCGCCTACCAAGGCGACCTCAACCGCCGCTGCGTCACCATCGCCCAAGCTCTCAAACCGGCCGGCTACCGTACCTACATGTCCGGCAAGTGGCACGTCACCCCCGTCACTGATTCCAAACACAACTGGCCCCGCCAACGCGGCTTCGATCGATTCTTTGGTACCATCCACGGCGCAGGTAGCTTCTTCGATCCCGTCACCCTCACCCGCGAAAACGAACCCATCCGCCCTGATTCAAAAGACTTCTACTACACCGACGCCATCGCGCAAAACGCCACCGGCTTCATCCGCGATCATGCCCAGTCCAACCCTGACCACCCATTTTTCCTCTATTGCGCCTTCACCTCGCCGCATTGGCCGCTGCACGCCCTCGAAGCCGATATCGCCAAATACCGCGGCCGCTACAAAGACGGTTGGGACGCACTCCGCGCCGAACGCCACCGCCGCATGATCGGTATGAACATCGTCGACAAACGCTGGCCCCTTACCCCGCGCGACCCCATGGTCCCCGCCTGGGCCGATGCCCCCAACAAAGACTGGCACCAGCGCCGCATGGAAGTTTACGCCGCACAAATCGATCGCATGGATCAAGGCATCGGACGCATCCTCGCTCAATTGGATCAGTCCGGGCTTGCCGGCGATACGCTCGTCATGCTGCTCGCCGACAACGGCGGTTGCGCCGAAGAACTCGGCCCGAACGGCCGCGGCCTCCACTTCCCCAAAACCCGCCTCAATGGCGGACCCGTCGCCCTCGGCAACGATCCCTCTCGCATGCCCGGCGGAGAAGATACATATCAAAGCTACGGCATCCCCTGGGCCAATGCATCGAACACACCCTTCCGCCTCTACAAACACTGGGTTCACGAAGGCGGCATCTCAACTCCGTTCATCGCCCATTGGCCGAACCGCATCAAGAAGGCAGCCGGATCGATGACCGATCAGCCCGGCCACCTCATCGACGTCATGGCCACCTGCTGCGACGTCGCCGGCACCCGCTACCCCGCCACCAACGACGGCGAATCTACCACGCCCCTCCAAGGCAAACCCCTCACCCCCATCTTCGACGGCCGCAAACGCCAAGGCCACACCGAAATCTACTGGGAGCACGAAGGCAACCGCGCCGTCCGTCAAGGCGATTGGAAACTCGTCTCCCGCCACCCCGATCAATGGGAACTCTTCAACCTCAAAGCCGATCGAACCGAAATGAACAACCTGATCGCACGCAATCCCGCTAAAGCCACCGAACTTGAGACGAATTACAGGGCATGGGCCGGCAAATGCGGCGTACTCCCATGGGAAGATGTGCGCTCGAAGAAGCCGTAACGATTCATTCCGTACCCTCCCCAGCTTGCCCGCCACGATGTTCCGGTTGTAGTCGCGCGTCAACTTACGACGTCTGGCGCTTGTCCCCCCTGTCTCCTACGTGCTCGCATCCTCGAAGAACCACGCGAAATTCACCGGGCTGCGCCGGGCCCGCACGGGAAAACGCCTCGCAAGTGACCCTGCCCGCTCCGCATGTGCGATCGTCGAGGATACTTTGCCAGTACCTGGCAACCTCGGATGAGCCCATCCCAACCTGTGAACCAGTTCATGGATAATCGTTCGCGACATCTCCGCTACCGACATCGTGAAAAACGGCGGGCACAGGAAAATGCGCGAGCCGCCGTAGGCATACGCGAAAGCTCCGCCGTCGCACACATAGGCCTTCTTTCCCTCCTGATGCTGCACCACCACGAACCAGATTCCCCGGTCCAATGCCTTTCGGATCCGCCGGATTCGCCCTCGCGTAATTCGAATCTGTTGCCGTGTCAGGGTCTTGGTGCCGAACCATCGCACCACGTCCGCGTTGCCTCGCCATCGAGCGCGCATCCGCCGCGTCCGCTTCGCCGCCCAAATCGAGTTCAAAACCGCTTCCGCCTTGCGCGCCATTGCCCGGGCTCGGGACGCCGCCGCGCGCAGGTCCGTCTGCTGTGTTTGCGTGAATGGCTCCTCGCCACTCCGGTTCTTCCGGATGCTGACGCGCCGGATGCCGGGCCAACCTGGCCGCGAGATGTGACGGACTTCGAACTGGTCATCGTCATCTTCGAGAGCGTCCACGTCAAACGACGAATCGGTAAACATCTCCGTCGCGCTGATCGCGTCTCCATCTTCGTATCGTGCCCCGTCCTCATCCTCTCCCGCGCCCGCGGCCGCCCAGTTCTCCTCCTCGTCTTCGAGATCGTCTCCGTCCCAATCTTCCTCTGCCTCCGGACCATCCTCGTCTAGATCGTCCGCTTCATCGTCCTCATCCTCGTCCCAGTCATCCTCGTCTTCGTCTTCATCATCGGCGAGGTCGTCTTCATCGGCCATGGCATCGCCAGCGAGAAAGTCCTCCGCCTCCGCGTCTAAATCCTCCGCGCCGGAGGCACCTTCTTCGTTGTCTTCGCCGTCGTCGAAATCTTCCATCTCGCCGTCCGCCACTGCATCAATGTCTTCTTCTTTCATCGAGCACGGCACAGACGCGCGCCGCCGTCCCTGGCGGCGCCTCGCTTCGCCAGCGTCGTCGAAGCCGTCTTCTCCATCCAAATCGGCTCCGATTTCACCGTCTGCCTCGAGGCCGCGAATCCCTTCGCCGTCAAAGCCGAACGCCTCGTCAACGGCGCTGCATTGATGACAGTCGCAAGGGGGCTTCCCTGTCTTGCGCCGTCGTTTGTTCTCCAAAAGCTCATGCATCGTCAGCCTCCTTCCTTCCCGGACCTGTGTAAAGCCCGATAGGCCTCTCGCGCGAAATAGGCGTAGTTGTCGTTGTTGCGAATCGCAATCTCGTCATGTCCACTGCCGATTAACCGTAGCGCCCCTTGCCGGTAACAACGCGACTCACCGCCACGGCGGCATACCCCATGCCGCTGGTCTGAAACACCCAGGCCCTGGTGCAGAATTTCGTGAAGCACCACTACACCGCCTGCACGCGCCGGCCTTTCCATCAGCCGTGGACAAATCCTCACGGTCCCGAACTCCCGCGCATTCGCCAGCACTCCTTCGCCGCAGCGCTCCTGGTTCGTCGCCAGACACACAAAACGCACGGGACCCTTTCCCCGATACCCGCTTTCCATCCTCCGCAAGACACCATGAAAGACCTGCCGGACAAATTCGAACGATTCCGCCGAGTACTCTCCGAACCATTTCCCAGCCGCCAGCGGCTTACCGTTGTCCCAGTGGCTGCCTCGCCGCGAAACGGGAAGAGCCCCTAGACGAGCGAAGTACAGACTCGCCGCGCGCGCATACCGGTGGGCCCAATGGTAATACTCGATGATCCTTGCTTCGCCGGCGCCGCAGTCGATCACGGCGCGCGGCTTTACTGGCGTCATCTCGTTTCGCTCAACCCGCCGTCAATGTGACGTTCCAGGCCCCCAACTCCACAAGCGCGTCCGAGGTTGCCGATGCTAGCCCAGCAAATAGATGCCCTTGGTATGACAGAAATGGATCGTCCTGCCGCGATGTCTTCGTGAAAAACAGCCGCGGCCGCTTCCGGCTGACCAACCCAAACACGCCGTTCGGCTTGTTGAGTGAAAGAAAAAATACCGACGTGTTTCGCCCGCCCGTCGCTGTCACTGTCGGAATATGGTCCGACAAACACACCGGCACGCCGCTAATCACCAACATCCCCTGACGCAACTTGCTATTCCGCCGGAACTGCGGCCGGAACCCGCGCGCTCTCTGTAGATTCAAGACCCGCTGCCAGGCGTCCTGATTCATCACGATCAGATCGCATCGGCGGTTGTGCGCCCGCACTCGGGTAATCGCTTCGTCCAGAATATTCAGTTGGTCTCCTGGGCCTGCCGTAAGCCGCTGGCCCAAGCCCCTTTCCACCAGCCTCCGCAACCCATCGAACTCGGCCGGCGTAGACGACGAGTCGCCGTTGATCAAAGCGTCCTCGAGCCGCGAACAAATCGCATGTTTGAGCGCCCGCTTCTGAAACGCAACTTGATTGAATTGCCTCGACAGAATTTGCTGGCTGAACA
>JBGSME010000197.1:0-2304 GCA_041740335.1 Bryobacteraceae bacterium
GACTGCGGTTGCGCGCCCTTTGCGCAAGCCGCCGCCGGTGCGCGCCCGCTCGGCGCGGAGGCGTTTGACTCGGTGGGCACGCGTATCCGCATCACCGACGTGAAAGCCTATGGCGTCTCGCTGACGCCCGATTCGGACCGGCCTTACGTGTTCGTGAAAATCGAAACCAATCAGGGCGTTGCGGGCTGGGGAGAAGGAACGCTCGAAGGCAAAGCGGGCGCGGTGATCGCCTGTATCAACGATTTTCGCGAGTTCCTGATCGGCGCCGATCCGATGCAGGTGGAGCATCACTGGCAGTCGATGTACGTGCATAGTTTCTATCGCGCGGGGCCGGTGATGGGTTCCGCCATCGCGGGCATCGATCAGGCTTTGTGGGATGTTCGCGGGAAGATTCTGGGCATGCCTGTCTATAAGCTGCTGGGCGGACCCATCGATCCGCGCGGCGTCCGCGGCTACTACCACCTCCGCGGCCGGAATCCCGAGGAACTGAAGGAAGCCGCGGCGACAGCGAAGCGCGAGGGCATCACGTGCTTTAAATCCGGCATCCCTGGGTACTACGAATGGATCGAAACCAACGCCAAGATCACGCAAGCGGTGAAGAGCATGCAGATGCTGCGGGAGAACATCGGTCCGGACATCGACATCGGAGTGGACTTCCACGCCAAGACGAGTCCGTCGGTGGCCTCCATACTTGTTAAGGAAGTGGAGCCGCTGAATCTGTTGTTTATCGAAGAACCATGTCCGCCGGAGAATGTCCGGGGGATGGCCAGAATCGCTCGCCGTTCGACAACGCCGATTGCAACCGGCGAGCGGCTCATTGCGTCGTACTCGTGCAGGGAACTGATCGAGATGGGTGTGATCGACATCTTACAGTGCGACATCAACCACGTGGGCGGCATCACAGCATTGTGGAAAGCGGGTGCGGTGGCGGGTGCGTCTGGAGTGTCGATGGCTCCGCATGCCTGCGAAGGGCCTATCGGCGGAATCGCCACGATCCACGTGGACGCCGCAACGCCCAATTTCCTGGTGCAGGAGATCTGTTCCGGGGTTGTTCCGGAAACGAAGGAGAAGGTCTGGGAAGAGTGGCTCGGGTTCCCGGCGATGCGTATGGTGAACGGCCGATTCCCGTTGCCGGACAAGCCCGGGCTCGGTTTTGAGCTTTCCGAAGACGCCTTCAAAAAATATCCGTTCGGTGGAACGCGGCCGATGGCTCGTGTGTTCCATGAGGACGGATCGGTCGCCGAGTGGTAGCCTGCCCGTGATTGCCGCTCGCGAGAAGCTCCTTCTGGTTATCCGTGAAAGGATTCTCGCCTACGCGGCATCTCGTATAGGGAAGGAGTCCGCTGAGGATCTTACCCAGGATGCGCTCATGCTGCTGGAACAAAAGTACGCCCATGTCGAACCGCTCGACGAACTGCTGCCGCTCGCTTTCCAGATCGTGCGCTTCAAGCTGGTGGACTATCGCCGTAAATCGCATCGCCGCGGCGAACACAACTCCGTTCCGGTGGAAGAAATGCCGATTGCCGATGGCCGGCCCGACCCAGCCGCCGCCGCCGAACGCCGCGAGCTCGAGGAGCGGCTTTCCGCTGCGCTCGATCAACTCGAGGGCAGGTGCCGCGAGATCTTTCGGATGAAACTGGAAGGCTGCACTTTCGCTGAGATCCAAGCGAATCTGGGCGCGGCTTCCATCAACACCGTCTACACTTGGGATTTCCGCTGCCGCAAACAACTGCTGGACCGGCTGGGGGAAAACTGGCGATGAAGCTCGACGACGCACAACTTCTTTTGGGGGGCTACGCCACCGGCACTCTTAGCGAAGAGGAGCGCAAGGTTCTGTTCCAGGCTGCGCTCGAGGATCAACAACTCTTCGATGCTCTGGCCGATGAGGAAGCATTGCGGGAATTGCTTGCCGATCCCGCGGCCCGGCGGCGGATGGCAGCCATTTTGGCTCGCCCCAGTGCCAGGCAGCAGCCTGGACGCGGGTCCTGGTATTCGTGGTTCTGGCGTCCGATTCCCGCCGGTGCGCTCGCCGTATTTGCAGTCACCGTGATCGGGGTCAGCTTATTCCTGCAGAAACAGGACACCGAATTCGAGCACATGGCGAAGGTTCGGGACTACCGGACCGATTCCGGGGCTGCCGTGGGCGGTGAGGTTCCCGAGCCACAGGTGGAGGTTTCACCGGCGCCCGATCGCCGCGCGCAGAATCAGCCTTTGTCGAGCGAATCCGCGCGGGCCAACCGGATTGTTTCGCCGTCTCCGGCCAGGCGGCCGGCTCTGCCCGCGTCTGCGCCTGCTGCGCCGCCT
>JBGSME010000198.1:0-3803 GCA_041740335.1 Bryobacteraceae bacterium
CCGCAAAGAAATCGTTCATAATCGGCATGTAGTTGACGAACTTCGGGGTGCGGGAGCGATCTTCGTGGAGGAGATCGGGGACGTGCCGGAAGGGTCACGGGTGATCTTCAGCGCACACGGAGTGTCGCCGCAGGTCCGTACGGAGGCCAAGGCGCGGCGGCTTCAGGTGATCGACGCGACCTGTCCGTTGGTGACGAAGGTGCATCTGGAAGCGGTGCGATTCGCGCGCCAGGGCTATACGGTGCTGCTGATCGGGCATCAGGACCATGACGAAGTGGTGGGCACGATGGGCGAGGCTCCGGCGGCGACGATCGTGGTTTCCGATGAAGCGGAAGCCGAGACGGTGACGGTGCCGGATTCGGAGAAGGTTTGCTATCTGACGCAGACGACGTTGAGCCTAGACGAGACGCGGGGGATCGTGGATATTCTGAGCCGGCGGTTCCCGAACCTGCAGGGTCCACCGAGTCAGGACATTTGTTACGCGACGCAGAACCGGCAGGTGGCGGTGAAGGAAGTGGCGGTACGCGGGCAGTTGCTGCTGGTTGTGGGTTCGCAGAACAGCTCGAACTCGCGGCGGATGGCGGAGGTGAGCGCCAACGCGGGCACGCCCTCGTATTTGATTGACGATGAGCGCGATATTGAGCGGGCCTGGCTTGAAGGAGTGGAGACGGTGATCGTGACGGCGGGGGCATCGGCCCCGGAATTGCTGGTGGAACGGGTAGTGTGTTGGCTGCGCGAGAACGGATTTCCGGAATTGGAAGAAGCAGTCGTGAAAGAAGAAGACGTCCGTTTCTCGCTGCCGGGAGAGTTGCAGCGGGCAGCGCAACTGACCCAGATCTCCACCTTATGACTAGCGGTGTACAACTCGCAAACGGGCTCACCACCGGCAGCGCGCGGGCGATTGAACGGGCGTCGCGCTCGCTGATCGGACGGCAGACGCCGGAGGGTTATTGGTGGGGCGACCTTACGGCTGATGCGACGCTTGAAGCCGATTACATCCTGATGGAGCTATGGCTGGAACGTGCGTCAAATGGCGCATGGAAGCCGCGGAACCCAAGGAAGATCGAAGCGGCGGTAAGGACGATTCTCGGGCGTCAACTGGCGGACGGCGGGTTCAGTATTTACGCCGGCGGGCCGAGCGAGGTGAGTGCGAGCGTGAAGACTTACTTTGCGCTGAAGGTCACCGGGTTACCGGCCGACGATGTTCGGATGTGCCTTTTGCGGGAACGGATTCTGGCGCTGGGCGGCATTCAGGCGGCCAACAGCTACGTCAAGATCAACCTCAGCCTGTTCGATTTGTATCCGCGGGAGTATGCGCCGGTGGTGCCGCCGGAAATCATGCTGATGCGCAACGTGATCTACGAGATGTCGTCGTGGACGCGCGCGATTGTGATCCCGCTGGCGATTGTGCAAACGGCGCCGCCGCGTCCGGTGCCATCGGGCTTTCACCTGGATGAATTGTTCAAGGCCGGGGTGCCGCTGGCGTTTCCGAACAAAGACGGATTCTTTTCGTGGCGCAACCTGTTTGTGACGCTGGACCGGGCGTTCAAGATGTGGAGCCGTCACGCGATTCCGAGCGTGCGGCGCAAGGCGATCGCCGAGGCCGAGCAGTGGATTCTGGAGCACACCAAGAAGTCCGACGGGCTGGCGGCGATCTATCCGCCGATGATGTACGCGCTGATGGCGTTCGATCATTTGGGCTACGGGGCGGATCATCCGGAAGTGGTGGAGGCGCGACAGCAGTTTGACCGATTATTGGTTGATGACGGGGAACGATTTTTCTTTCAGCCGTGTTTTTCGCCGGTTTGGGACACGGCGATCACGGCATTTGCGTTGGGCGAGGCGCAAGCGGGCCAGGAGGGATCGCTCGCGCAATGCGCCGATTGGCTGTTGACGAAGGAAGTGCGGACGAAGGGCGACTGGTCCCGAAAACGGCCGAATGTGGAGCCGTCGGGATGGTACTTCGAATTCGCGAACGAGTTTTACCCGGATATCGATGATTCGGCGATGGTGCTGCTGGCGCTGAAACATGCGCGGGGGCGGGACAGTGAAGCGCAGCAGCAGTGTATCGGCCGGGCGATGGACTGGCTATTGGCGATGCAATCGAAAGACGGGGGATGGGCGGCGTTTGACGTCGACAACGATTGGCAGTTTCTCAACGACGTACCGTTCGCCGATCACAACGCGATGTTGGACCCGACGTGTCCGGACATCACCGGGCGAGTGCTGGAGGCGTTGTGCGCGCATGGATTGGAGCGGAACCACCGGGCGGTGTCGCGGGGCGTGGAGTATCTGCTGCGGACGCAAGAGGCCGATGGATCCTGGTACGGGCGCTGGGGCGTGGATTATCTTTATGGAACGTTTCTGGCATTGCGCGGATTGCGCGCCGCCGGGGAGGACGAGCGGGAAGCGCATATTCTGCGCGCGGGGGAGTGGCTGCGATCGGTGCAGAATCCGGACGGCGGGTGGGGCGAGAGTTGCGAGAGCTATGACCGGGGATTTTTCGTACCGGCGTCCAGTTGCGCTTCGCAGACGGCGTGGGCGGTGCTGGGGCTGCTCGCCTCCGGGGATACGCGGAGTGAGAGCGTCCAGCAGGGGATCGAGTATCTGATCGAGACGCAGGACTTGCACGGGCGGTGGCATGAGGATCTGGCGACGGGAACGGGCTTTCCGGGCGTATTCTACCTGACGTATCATCTGTACCGGGATTCGTTTCCGGTGCTGGCGCTGGCCACGTATTTGAAGGCGCGGCAGGCGGAAGGAGATATGAAGTGAGATTTCCGTTGTCGATGACGGCGGGGCTGGCGGGCTACATCACGCGCAACAAGTTCCGGCCGCGGCCGGAGTGGCAGGTGGACAAGTCGTCGCACCAGGATTCGACGAACCCATTCAAGATTGTGCATGGATCGGCGGGGGGAGGGCGGCGCAAGCATCCGATGATCGGGAAGCGGTTTCCGATCGTGCTGATGCTCGAGCCGCTGCACGCCTGCAATCTGACATGCACCGGATGCGGACGGATCCGGGAGTACGAGAGCACGATTTCGCAGACGCTCACGATTGAGCAGTGCCTAGGCGCGATTGACGAATGCGGCGCGCCGGTGGTTTCGATTTGCGGCGGCGAGCCGATGCTGTACGCGAAGCTGCCGGAACTGGTCCGCGAGACGCTGGCGCGGAATCGGCACATCTACCTTTGCACCAATGGGATGTTCATCCGGAAGAAGATCGGCGAGTATACGCCGGACGACCGGTTGTTTTTCAATGTGCATCTGGATGGGATGGAGAAGACGCACGATCTTTGCGTGGAGCGAGAGGGCGTGTTCGAGGAAGCGGTGGAAGGGATCAAGGCGGCCAAGGCGGCGGGGTTCAAGGTCTGCACGAACACGACGGTTTACGCGCAGACCGATATGGATGAGATCGGCGCGCTGTTCGAGTTTCTGAGGCAGTTCGAGATTGACGGGCATATGCTGTCGCCGGCGTATGGCTATTCGTCTGTGAACGATCGGGAGATCTTCATGACGCGCGACGATATCCAGGAGAAGTTCAAGGATATCGACAAACTGGCGCGGAAGTATCCGCTGAACTCGACGCCGGTGTATTTGGATTTTTTGAAGGGCGAACGCGATTTGCCGTGTACGGCGTGGGGGAACCCGACCTACAACACGAAGGGCTGGAAGGGTCCGTGTTATCTGATCACCGACGGCCACTACGATTCGTTCGAGGAACTGATGACGCGGACCGATTGGGAGTCCTACGGGGCCGGCAACGATCCGCGCTGCGAGCACTGCATGGTGCATTGCGGCTAT
>JBGSME010000199.1:0-1984 GCA_041740335.1 Bryobacteraceae bacterium
GCTCCGCGCAGCACGGCGCGCCTCGAGACTCGGCGCTTTGATTCGGTTCTCCTCAACAGCATCCCTATCCTCCCTCCAACTCGCGATTCACCGGTTGGCGCTGGTTCAGAAATTGCGGACTTACGACTATCAATTCTATCAATGACGAGAAGCGGTGGCCGCCCGACATGAACTCGGTGCGCATCTGCTCCACCAATGGCTCATCGGACAACTGCAGGCCCCGCCCGAGTGAATACGCCAACAGCTTGCGGCACAAGTTATTGACGAAATCCTTTTCGCGGTGCGTCTTCACGTATTCGATCAGACCTTCGATGCCGTCGCCCTCGCCGCCACCGGGAAACTCGGCTTTCGTCTCCACAGGCCGTCCGGCAAGATCCTTCGTGCGATGCTCGCCAACCGGACCGTAGCCCTCAAAGGCAAGTCCGAAGCCATCGAAGCGGGCGTGGCATCCCGCGCAACTCGCATTCTCACGGTGCTTGGCAAGCATCTGCCGCAGCGGCAGATCCATGGTAGCTTCGTCGGCGGGCAATTCAGGCACGGTCGGCGGCGGCGGCGGAATCACTTCCCCGAGCACTTTGGTGGCGACCCAGTAACCGCGCTTCACGGGACTGGTCCGCAGGCCTGGCGAATTTCGCGTCTGGAAAACAGCCATCGGCAGGATGCCTCCACGTCCGTACTTTCGGGCATCGTCCACGCGAGCCCAGCCCGTGGAGCCGCGGCGGAACAAACGCGGATCGTTGATGCCGTAGTGCGCCGCCAGTGTGCGATTCACGAAGGTGTGCGTGCCATAAAGCAGATCGAGCATCGAACCTTCGTTCCGGATAATGTCGTCGATAAACCGGATGGGCTCTTCGAACATCGCCGCGCGCAGGGTATTGGTGAAGACGGGGAACCGCAGGCGATCGACGCCGTTGTGATCTTCAAAGCGGCGGAAGTCGAGCCAGTGGCCCGCGAACTCGGTCGATAGCGCGAGCGACTTCTTGTCCTTCAACATGCGCTTCACCTGGGCTTTTAGAACCTCGGGCTTGTCGAGATCGCCGGCAGCGGCGTGCGCGGTCAACTCGTCGTCCGGAATGCTGGACCATAGCAGGTAACTCAACCGGCTTGCCACCGCGTTACCGGTAAGGGGCGCCGAGCGCGGCTCCGGCTGGCGGCTGCCTGCCTTTGCGCTGCGCGCCTTTGAGACAACAATCGGCTGGGGAACCGCATCGACGCGATAACAGAAATCCGGCGACATCAGCACCAGCACGATCATCTCGCGCATGGCGTCGTCGTGACTGAGTTTACTGGTATCGCGCAGGGCCCGGTAGTACTCGAGCAATCCGTCGCGTTCCTTCCCGGAGAGAGGCCGGCGAAAAGCACGGGCGGCGAACTTCATCAGGTCGTCCAGATGCGACGGCTCCGCGTCCAGACGGGCCTTTTCCACCTCGCGGATCTTGGCGTTCACGCGCGCGAAGTGCGTGCGGATCGCTTCTTTTGCGAGGTCATCGCTGGCCCCTTCGGCCTTGTTCAGGTAGGCGTCGCGGACCTCGAAGATCACTTTCTCGGATGTGACATCGGCATCCGATTGCCGGAAGCTTCCAGACTCTCGCCCGCGCCCTTCGATCTCGCCGCTCTGATTGAAATAGAACTGAACGTAGGTGCGCGTAGTGAAGTCAGCCACGGTATCGAACTCGAGCCACAAAAGGTCCAGCTCTTTGCGGCCCTTGTCATCAAGAATCATCTCCATCAGCGGAGTGTCGTCGCGAAAGTATCCCATCACGTTATGGAAGCCCGCGCTCAGCAGGCGCCCTTTGTCTTCGGAGTCGTCCGGGTAGAAGCGGCCGCGCTCGCGGATATAGAAAGCGTCGGGGAAGACGGAACTGAACCGCGCCAGCGCCGCTTGGTAGCGCGGGCGCTCTCCGGCCGGCACCATGAGATCGGGATCGCCGAAACGCGCACGCACCGCCAGAGCGGCGTTGCGCAGGCCGACTTGATCTTCTGT
>JBGSME010000200.1:0-8238 GCA_041740335.1 Bryobacteraceae bacterium
TCTAGTTCCCACGACCACGTTTGCTTCTACGAGCACCCCACGCCGCCGGATCTGAGCGACGCCGACAACACGTCGTTTCTAACGGCGATCGGGCATTACCAGAGCGCCATTTACGGTCGGCTGGTGGAGACCGGCGTGACGAAGGAAAAGCGATGAGGTTGGCGGTATTAGTGCCGGCAGCATTCACTATCGGTTGGAGACAGCTATTTGGAAGTTAAGCGCCAAGGCTGGCGCGAGTTACTAAAGACCAGGAAAAGGAGATAACGCAAATGAGCAAAGACAAACCAGGCAGGCCGCTTACGACAGAGGAACTGGCGGCAGTAAAGCCCGCGTTCGAGAAGATCGACGCCGGTTACCGGGAACTGGACGAAGCGTTCTCGCCGATGGGGCGGCGGCCGCCCGAAGATGACGATCCAGGAGGCATGT
Source organism: Bryobacteraceae bacterium (assembly GCA_041740335.1). Classification (GTDB taxonomy): domain Bacteria; phylum Acidobacteriota; class Terriglobia; order Bryobacterales; family Bryobacteraceae; genus DSOI01. The sequence continues at coordinate 427 of JBGSME010000200.1, forward strand.
GCGGCATCGGCTGCGGCTGTTCGTCGTTTCTCGGCGGCAGCGGCAATATCTGTGCGCGGCCCTTCTGTCGCCATAACTTCAGAGTGCATCTGACCTAAGTCGAATCGCACCAGAACGGAGGATGCAGAGCCATGCCTGTTGCCAATGCGACAAACAAGAACCGCACGCCCGCGCTGTTGCTGCTCTGCCTGATGGTGGTGGCCGCCAGTGGGGGCCGTGCGCAGTCAAGCCCGGCCCCCACGCCAGAAGACAACGCGATCCGCCTCACGAACGAGGGGCGGTACATCGAGGCACACCAGGAGGTGACACAGTTGATCCGCGAGGCTGACTCGCGGCCGGGCGCCGGCCTCGTGTACCGGGCCGCCCTTTACCAGTTGCTGGGAGCGATCGAGAACAGCCTCGGGCACTTCCAGAAAGCCGAACGAGCGGTTATGACAGGACTGGAGATTAGCGAGCGGGAGGCTACCCCGCCGAGCGTTCTGGTGGCGTTGTGGGTTCAGTTGGCAGAATCGTACACCCTGCGAGCGCGCTACAAGGAGGCAAAAGGCGCCCTTCAGCACGCCTTCGAGACGGCGGAAGCCGGTCTTCCGGCAGACCATCCTCGTAGGGCCACCGTGTTCGACAGCTTTGGCTTTCTGGCCCTGGCGGAAGGACAATCCTCTCGGGCGGAAGCGTGGTTCCGCCGTTCGCTCGATCTCCTGGAGAAGAAACTCGGTCCTTCGAATCCCGATGTGGCGCACAGCGCGCTCACACTGGCTTCGATTCTCGAGTCGACAGGCCGTCTCGCCGAGGCCATTCCGCTGATCGAGCGAAGCAGCCGGGCACTCCGTCAGGCATACGGCGCTGGCAATCCCGGTGAGGTCTTTGCGAACCTGATGGTTGCCACCGCGCAGCTCGATTCCGCGCCTGCCGAGGCCGAGCGCGTCTTGCGCGACGCACTGGCTGCCTGGTTAACCACTCAGCCAGAGGTTCACCCAACAACCTCAAAGCTGCTGAATGCGCTTGGCGCGGCCAGGTACAGGCAGGGCGACTTGGCGGAGGCCCTTGCCCTGAACGGCCGGGCGTTGACCATCTTCACGGCCTCGCTGGGGCCGGAGCATCCGCAGGTTGTGTCTGCGATGTACGATCGGGCGCGGCTCCTGGCCGCCGCCAAGAGGAAGAAAGAGGCAGCCGCTCTCAAAAAGGAAGCAGACCGGATTCGGGTGGCAAAAGGGTATGCCGAGCCTGGCCGCCATAGCATTGACATCCGCTCGCTTCGCGCGCGTTGAACGCGGTCCGGCCACGAGCTGTCTCGTCGGCTAAATTTCCCGACGTCGTTCCTTCCTCACTTTGTGGTTGAACTGTTAGGGACGGTCTGAATTGCCGAAATCCTAGCGAATTCCCCCGACGCTACTAACGGAAACCGAATACCGATCTGGCACCGCCGGCCGCTTCCTCGAAATGGCCAGGAGCACGGGCTCGCCTGGCGGCGGATCGAGTTCGACGCCTCGGGGCAAGTCACGCTCTTCGGCCATGGCGCTTATGGCACTCTACGCCTAGCGCTCTCAAGGAGCCTTCGAAGGCACCAGCGAAAGCGCGATCACTTGGCCATCCCCGAGAAGCCGGCGCCGCAGCGAGCCGTAGCTGACATCCTGCACCGGTATCCGTCCTTCAACTGCCAGCAAAGCGGCTGCTCCCGCCGCTTGCCCCAAAGCTAGAAACGTCTGCTCCAGGCGAATGGCCCCATAGGCGACGTGCGAGGATGACGGACAAGTTGGGGTGAGCAAATTCGTTGCCTCCCCGCGGCGCGGCACGAGCGCACGGTAGGAAATCCCGAACGGCCCCCAATTGTTATCGTCGAAAACGAAGCCCTCGTTGTAGGCCGCCCCGTCGCGGACGATTCGCCGTACACTATGCGTGTCGGTCGGCCAGAATGCAACCGCCACCGGATCGGACACAGGCGTTGGATTCATGCGCCGCGTATGGTGTTCCGTGATGACGTAGTCCGACACCATGCGGCGTCCGTCGCGGACATAGAGCTGGCGCGGCCAGTGGCCGTTATCGCCGAACTCGTCCTTCGCAAGGCCCCATTCGCGCCAAATCGCGCGCGTCTCCTCCGGTATCCCGGGATCGTTGGCTAGCAGCCACAACAGTCCCTGTGTGTAATCACGGTGGAAGTCATAGATCTTCTGGCGGGCGGCATGAGTGCCGTTGGGCCAGCCGCGATTCATGCCGTAGAGGTTCGCCGAAAGGTCGTGCCAGCTTCCGAGGTCTGTCTTGCCGTTCGGCAGCTTCGCCACCGGCGTCCAAAGCTTGCCACCCGCGCGCACATACCGGAAATAGATTTCATATTGAGCGCGATCGAAGTTGCCGGGCTTGGGAAATGGTACCCGATTGGATGGATCCTTGGTGAGGCATAGGCGGAAGCAGAAGGCCTGGATGTTCTCATCCCCAGAGCCCGGCGTGCCGAGCGGCTCATCTTGTATGGTCGAAATCAGGCCGCTGCGCCGGTCGCCGGGAATGCGATAGGGATCCACGCGGACGCTGAACTGTGCGTGGCTCGTCTCCGCGCGGACTCCATTCTTGGTTTCCCCATACTTCGCGTTGGCTTCCCGCCCCCACGTCATCTCGACTCCGGCGGCGGTAAGCAGGTCCCCCTCGATCGAGGCGTCGATGAAGACCTTGCCCTCCACGCGTAACCCCGACGAGGTGATCAGCGCCTGCAGGGATCGCGTACCTTTCCTAAACTCCACAGCCGAAGTGAGCGGTTCGCGGAGCCGTTCTCCTCGGTGAACGCTGATCTTCCCTTCCTGAATCCAGTCGCTGAAAACTGACTCCGCAACATGGGATTCGAACTTGTAGACCGGACCGGATTGGCCGTACTTCCGGCCGAGGCGCTCATAAAACTCCGCCGCCAGACCGCCGGCCGCATAGTCATTCCGGAACCAGTGATTGTTGATGTCGGCGCTCCCCAGGCCATCCACCATAATGCCTCCCACGTGTGTTTCCGGCGTGACGATGGCCACCGTTCGCCCGCCCCGGCTCACCTGCACGGCGGCGGAAACCGCTGCAGCAGTGCTTCCGTAAATAACGGCATCATAGGTTCCCGCGGGTGGCGACGCTGCGGCCAGGGCTGAGCCTGCAAATAGGAGCGACAGGGCAGCCGTCAGGATCGTGAGCTGGCTCATGTAGGCATGATTGCAGAGATCCGGCACGCGCGTCACGGCTATGGACAGGTGCCCTTCTCTGCCTGTGCAGTGCCTAATGAACCGTAATATACTGTTGGCACAAGTTCGACAATCGTCCATGTCCAGACCCCTTCAGGAACGAGGCAATATCCCCGATGCGAAGTCCACCGCGGTCACCGAAAGCGAACTCACTGCCGCCGTCGACCGGATATGCAGCAGCGAGCGTTTCCGTAAATCTCCCGTACTGAGGGATTTGCTGTCGTTTCTCTACCGCAATCAGGGCAACCCGCTCACCGAGTACGCAATCGGCACCGAGGCCCTGGGGCGCCGGCCTGATTTCGACTCCCGTACCGACGCATCGGTTCGGGTGCATATGAGCCGCCTACGGCAGCGCCTGCGAGACTATTACGACACCGAAGATCCGGAGGCAGTGTTCCGGCTGGTAATCCCAGCCGGAACCTATCGCGTGGAACTACAGCCCTCGGAAACCGCCCCGAACCCGCCGGGCGCGCTCCCTGGGATTCCCCGGCATTGGTTCTGGCTCGCTGCCGTATTGGCAGTGGTGTGTTGCGCACTCGGCTTGGATAACTGGCGTCTGCGCACAGTTCGCAATGTACAACCTCGGAAACCGCACCCGTTCTGGGCCTCATTCGCAACGGGTCCGGTGGACCTCATCGTGCCTGCGCCATTATTCTTTCTCTTTGGAAACCTCGTGGTCCGCGATCTCGGTGTCAACTTGCGTGACTCGTTCGAATCCTCTCCGCGCCTTCGTGACCTGCGCGATAAGCTCGGATCTCCAGAGACCAGCCGCTGGTACACCATCACCTCCGATACCGTGGCCGCCGCTTCGCTCAGCCAATACCTCCAGGATCACGGGATCGCTGCTTCTGTTGCCGATGCGCCCACGGTGTCGATGTCCAAGTTGGGAACCCGCAATTCCGTTGTGTTAGTGGGTCCGGGTACTTTCGAGCATGCGGAAGAACTCCTTGCTGGCATGAACTTCCATCTCAGGTCGCTCACCCATGCAGTCCTCAATCGCCAGCCTGCCGCCGGCGAACCCGGCCGATGGGTTGAGGTGGAACACGCCCCCCTGCGCTCAACAGGGTACGGAATCGTGGCGCGGCTGCCCGGCCGGCTAAGGGACACAGAGACGGTACTGCTCGCCAGCCGGTTCAATGTCGCGCTCTCGGCCCTGCTGACAACTGCCCATCAACTCGACGTTCTGGAGGACTATCGGAGAAGCCACGGAGCCCCGCCGTACTACGAGATGGTCGTGGAATACGAACGCAACGGAGACACGGTCCTTCGGGCGAAGCCGATCGCTCTCCGTCGAGTGGCGCACGCGCCCGCAAAGCAGGAGTCGAAGCCGTGAGCCAATTGACCATCGGTGGCTTCCCGCTTGAGTTCTACCGCCGCCTCGGGGAGGAAATATGGGAACTGTCCGACGCGGTCACGTATGCCCAATCAGCAACCAAACAAACCCGCTCCGCGCGGGACCGTCCCCATATTTCCTGGAGCATCGAAGACGTATCCCGCCAGCCCACCCAACGCTGATTGGAACAGTATCGCCGGTGGGGGGAGAGAGCGAATCTCTCGGTGTTGCGCGGGAACGCGCCGCGCAGGATCATTGACATCCTATTGATTCTAAAAGGTAACACGAACGTTACGTGTCTGTTTTTTTCCCACTTCCTACTTGGATCCGGGCAACAATCGGCGCATACTCACGTCTATCTTGAACACCGCCACGTCGCTGTTCGCGTCCGCACTCGTGATCTTGACCATCACGTCTCGCGCTGGCGCGGAACCAAATCTGATTGACGGCTTCATTGAAGCCAAAGCTCAGAAGCACGGAATTCCACTGGCCGGCCCGGCCTCCGACAGCGAGTTCGTCCGCCGCATCCACCTGGACCTCACCGGCCGTCTGCCTGAACCCTCCCGGGTAACCGCCTTCCTCGCCGACCCTGATCCCGGCAAGCGCCAGAAGCTGATCGACAGTCTCTTTCCGCCTCTACCCGTGCCCGGCATGCGCAGCCTGAAAGACGACCCATTCCTCGACCGCTGGGCATATTTCCTGAATGATCTCGTCCGCAACGGGCAACTCCTCGAGGAAGGAATCAACACCTTCTACGACTGGATCTACAAGTGCCTCATCCTGAATGTTCCCTATGACCAGATGGTCCGCGAGATGATCACCGCGTCCGCCGTCTCCACCTGGACAAACGGACCGGCCAACTTCCTCGCCCGCAATCGCGTATTCGAGGGCGACGGCTATGTGATGAACCACGAGGATACGGCCGACGAACTGGCCATCTCCACCGGCAAGCTCTTCCTCGGAATCAACCTGGAGTGCATCTCCTGCCACGATGGCGGTGGCCACCTGGAGAAAATCAACCTCTGGCTTGCGTCAAAGAAACGGGCCGACGTCTGGCGGCAGGCGAGCTTTTTCGGCAAGACCTACATCTCTCCCGAGTTCGGCCGGACGCCGCAGTTCATCGTTACCGATACCCGGGCCGGCTATGACCTCTCCACCGTATCGGCGGTGCGCCCGCGCCGTTACAAGGCCGACATTGCACCGGCATTCATCCTCGGCGGCGGCATCCTGGAGGGCGAGGCGCCTCGGCAGGCCTTCGCCCGTCTGATCACCGCCCACCCGCAATTCGCGCGTGCCACCGTCAACCTGTTCTGGACCGAATTAACCGGCCGCGGCATCGTCGAAAACCCCTTCGAGTTCGATCTTGCCCGACAGGATCCCCGCAATCCTCCGCCCGCGCCATGGGCCGTTCAGCCCAGCCATCCCGAACTGCTCGACGCGCTGGCGGCCGATTTCCGTGACCATCACTACGATCTGCGCCACCTGATTCGGACCATCGTTTCCTCTCAGGCCTATCAGCGCGGAGCAGCCTATGACGCCGCCTGGAATCCCGAGTTCGAAGCCTACTTCGTGCGGCACAAAACGAGGCGGCTTTCAGCCGAGCAATTCTACGACGCCGTGTCGCAGGTTACCGGCAACTCTTCGGAGTTCAAAATTACGTTCAGCCCGAAAAAGACATCGTGGGTGATGCAGACGCACAGTCCGCAGGACATCGACAAGTCGCACCGCAAAACCCTGCTGCTGTTGCAGAGCTTTGGGCAATGTGACCGTTACGATTCCGCCCCCTCCCGCCAGGCCAGCATCGTTCAGGCGGCAACGCTCCTGAACGGAAATACCGTTCGGGAGAAGCTGGCGCTGAAGAAGGAGCACCCACTCCTTGCGCTCGCTCCGGACGCGCGCGTCGACCGGATCTTTCTTGGCGCTCTCAGCAGATCGCCCAGCGCGAGAGAACGGCAAATGGCGCTCGAACTACTGGGCCAGGGCGAGGGCTCCGAACCCACCGAGGATCTGCTCTGGGCCGTGGTGAACCGGGCCGACTTTCTCTTTTACTGAGACTCTCTATGACCGGAATTCCTCAACTGACAAGACGTTCATTGCTCCGGCTGGGCGGGCTCTCGGTCTCCGGTTACGGCCTCCTGCCCATGGCGGCCCCGCTGAACGCGTTCGCGCAAAAGAAGGTGGAGCCGCGCGGTGGCGCTGAAGCCGTCATCTTTCTCAACCTCCTGGGTGGACCTTCGCAAATGGACACCTTCGACGTCAAAGAGGGTAAGTGGGGTCCCGAAGACCGCGACATCCGCGTCACGCCCTACGGGTATCGGTGGCCGCATGGCTTCTTTCCCAAACTTGCCGGACAGCTCGAAGATCTGCTGATCGTCAGAAGCATGGAATCCTGGGAGACCGTCCATAGCCGTGGACAGTATTACCTGCAAACCGGCCACGCCGTCAGCCCGGCGCGGGTCGGCGAGGTGCCCTCTCTCGGAGCGATCGTCGCCTATGAAACGGCCGGCCGCCGCCAGCCAGGGCACTTCCTGCCTCCGTTCATCTCGATGAACTACGAAGGAACCACGATGTACGGTCCGCTCGTTCGCGAAGGTTGCTTGCCGAGCACCTCATCGCCGCTTACACTTGACCTGAAGAACGCCGACTTGCCATTTTCCGTTCCCGGCGAACAGCGCAGCCGGTTGCAACGCCGCTGGGAATTCCTCACCGAATTTGATACCAGCCGCGGCATTGCCGGCGCGCCGAAAGAACTAACCCAGTTCCACGAGTTCCAGAACGCGGCGCACCGCATGATGAGCAATCCGGCCATGACAGGCGTCCTGAGCCTGGATTCCGAAGTCCGCAAAGCGTACGGCGCCACCCCGCTCGGCGATGCATGCCTGCTGGCCAGGAACATCGCCGCCGCCGAAGCCGGCGCGCGCTTCATCATGGTCACCCACGCCGATTGGGATCATCACGGAAACATCTACGGTAAACCCGGTGGGCCCAAAGGCGGGCTCTACAAGCTTTGCCCCGAACTCGATGCCGCGCTGTCCGCGCTCCTGGCCGACCTCAAGCGCACGCGGACTCGCGACGGCAAGGCATCGCTGCTCGATCGCACTTTAGTGGTGGCCATGGGTGAGTTCGGCCGCACGCCAGGCGATCTCACCACACTCGCCGGACGGGAACACTATGCGAAGGCAATGGTTGCCGCTTTCGTCGGCGCGGGCGTCAACGGTGGCCGCGCGATTGGCGCAACGGACGCCGACGCCGCCAACGTCACCGATTTCGGCT
>JBGSME010000201.1:0-3035 GCA_041740335.1 Bryobacteraceae bacterium
CGAGCGGAGCGGCTGGCCGTGCGCGAACGGCAGCGCGACGGCGGCCAGACCAAGAAATAGGTGGAGACGTCCCCTCATGAAGTGTCCAAACACGCCGCGAGGGACTTAGTTTCGCGAAGGTTCACCACTGTTAACGAGTGTGCGAAATTCCTATTTTAGCTTCTCCAGGTCGTGGGGCAGCGTAAACCGCTCCTGAGAAAGGCCTTGATCGATTGCCACCGATTCCAGGAACAGCTCACTTACCATCTCTCCGCCAAGCAGACGGGCGATGTGGCGAGGCCACTGTACGCCCCCGGCATCGGTGTATCGCGAGAAGACGGTGGTGGCTTCCACGCGGTCCCCGGTGACAGGATCGCGCTGGATCTGAGTCTGCCGGATCGGCAACATGCTTACCTGTGAGAAGCAGACGCTCAGAAGAGGATCATCCGGGCCGGCGGCGATGTCCACCAGATATCCGGATTGCTTTTCGCAGACCTCCATACCGCGATACTTGGCCGTGAATCCCGGCTCCTTGGAGTGGTACCGGAAAACCTGGAGGACATTGTCGGCGCGTGCATCACGAATGATAGCCGCGCGTTCGGGGGCAAGCGGCCGATATCCGCGATAGGTGATCTCATGCGCGCCCTTGTCGTTGAACAGCAGCCAGTGGGTCTCCTTCTTGTCGAAAGTATGACGCTCCGCCGCGGATTGATCACCGTAGAGCGTATCAATTCGAATGGCGGCATGCCTGGTGACGCCGTTGCGCCATAGGCCGGACCAGCCGCGAGCGACACGGTCATGCATGGCGAGGAACTGAGCTCCACCAAGAGCTTCAATGGATTGGGCGACGATAGACGTTCCGTCCGGCCGGGTTGAGTCGACCACGGCCGGGGCCAGAGGAGGAGCTGCCGTCGCCGCTGCAACGATCGAAACGGCAATTGCGGTGTGTAGGATTCCTGTTTTCATTCTGATCCCTTGGACGGCGCCTCAGCGTTGGCGGGTTGCCGTCTGCTCGTAAAGAAGTGCAAAGCGGGCCATTGCCTTTGCGTTTGTTACTTCATTTTCCGGCCAGCGCGCTCCCGCCGATGCTATCCTGAGTGTTTCGCCCTGACCGGGTCCGTTTTCTCCAGCGATCAACAATGCGAAGCCGTATCGTTTCTCTAGCCGCCCTCGTCATCGTCTGCACCGGGGGGGTGTTTGCCCAAAGCAGCTCACGAAAAGACAGTACAATCGATAACATTCAATGGGTACGGCGCATCTCGCTGGGTGGTTCTTTCTCTGTTCTGCCGCGTTTCCCGATGCGCAACGGGACCACCGAGCAGTCTTTCACGAACCTCCAGGTTTTCTCGAGCACCACCTCCATCGGGCACCGGGTGGGTGCGGGCGGCCTCGTTCAAATTGCCTTGCCCCGCCGTCTTGCGATTGCCGGCAGCGTGATAGCGCACCGTTCCTCGCACAGTACAATCTCCGATCAGTTTGAAGGAATCGACCGGCCAACCACCCCGCAGGACGAGCGCATCCTTACCACCCGCAGCGCAAGGACCGATGCACGGTTCTGGGACATCAATCTCATGGTCCGCCGCTACAGCAAGGAGCACTTCGAGCCCGGAAAGCGCTGGTTCTACGAAGCCGGTCCAGCATTCCGGCGCGTTTCGCGAGTGCGGACCTCTGGAGACATCTCGGTGGAGGGCGCTGACTTCACCCCGGACCCGAACCCGCGGAGCCCCGTAGCACACAAAGTGGCGCGAGGGCTCACCGTTGGCATCGGCGCTCAGTTTGTAGACGATGTCGGAATTCGCGTAGTGCCGGAGTTCCGCTACACGCGCTTCGTCACTCGTACATTCGATCTGCTGTCGGCGCGCTCTGCGCCTGACCAGATGGAAGCGCTGATCTCCATCACGTTCTAGCGCCGTTGGACACTATCGTGGCGGACCGCTCCTCTGAGGAACTCGCGCAAAACGGACTCGCTTTGGCTCCGGAACGTCGCGCGTTCCTTCCGCGCTTGGGGGCTGCGCCTTCGCGGCCTTTGCGCTTCTGAGCGGCGCTGGCGGCCAATTCTACAACCCGGTTAAACTACGGATGCGTCGCGGGTTAGCCCGTAGCGGCGCAGTTTGTTGTAGAGCGTAGTACGGTCAATCTCAAGGATCCGGGCAGCGCGCGAAACGTTAAACCCGGTTTCCTGGACCACTCGTTCAATATAGAGCCGTTCCACTTGTTCGAGTGCCGGTAATCCCTGCGCTTGGGTAGCTGGAGGCACCGGCTCGTCCGTGGGCGGTTCGGTTGTAAGAGGAGGCTCCGTTGTAAGAGGTGCTTCGGTTGTGACCAGGATGCTCGATGGAGCCTGATTCCCGTGTGTGGAATAACCGGCTTCTTCGAGCAGGCGGGCCAAGGAAGCTCGCACATCGGCGTGCGGGCTGAGGATGATAACTGCTTCGTTCCTCATAAATCCGCTCCCAGACACTATTGTAACCGAGTTTCACCCCTGGGTACCCCAAAAATACCACAGTGTCGATTGTTTACACGGGCGCGAAACGCGGAACGCGCAGGCGCATCTGTTATAGTGACGTTTCCCATGACGGCGCCTATCTTACTCGCGATAATAATCACACCCGTGATTTCACTCGCCGGTGGTGTGCCCGATAGCGTCCGCGAGATGTATCGTCGCACGGAATACCGTTTGGTTCTCAGCCAGTTACAAGCCGAGACCAGCCAGGATCCGCAAGTGCTGCTGTTGGCTGGCCAAGCCGAGTTCGGTTTGCACCACTTCAAAAAGGCAAGCGATTACTTAGAAAAGGTGATAGCGCTGGACCCGCATAACGCCGCCGCCCATCACTGGCTGGGTAAGTCATACGGTAGACGCGCCGAAACCGCCAGTTTCTTCACCGCTCCCGGCCTGGCGTCGAAATGCCGCCGCGAATTCGAGAAAGCCGTTGCCTTAGGCGGACCGGGTAAAGTGGAGGCAATGGCTGACCTTCTCGAATACTATCTGGAAGCCCCAGGGTTTCTTGGTGGGGGAAAAGACAAGGCGGCGGCGTTGGCCAGCCAGATCGCCGCGG
>JBGSME010000202.1:0-4650 GCA_041740335.1 Bryobacteraceae bacterium
ATCCCCGGCGCGCCCGGCATCGGCGACAAAGGCGCCCGCGATCTCATCCAGCGGTTCGGCTCCGTCGACGGCGCAATCGAACATGCCGCCGAGGTGGAACGTCGTACCTATCGGGAGAGCCTCCAGAATAATCGCGAGCAGATTCAATTCAGCAAGCGCCTCGCCACCGTGGCCACGGATTTGCCGGTTGAGTATGACTGGACCCTGCTCAAGGCGCATGAGCCGTCCATCGATGATCTGCGCCAACTCTACACCGAACTCGAATTCTTCAGCCACTTGAAGGAACTCAAGCCGGCTGTTGAGGCGGTGCCTTGGCAACTGCGTCAACTCGCCTCGCCCGAAGAGTTTGCCGCGTGGCTCGCTGCTTGCCCCGCCGGCGCATCCGTCGCGGCGATTTTCAGCTCCGAAGGCGAAGGCCTTCTCGCTCAGTCCCGCCTCGGGCTCTCCGTTCGCGAAGGCGAAGGCGTCAGCCTGGATCCGGCGTGGGCCGGCCCCATGCTCGCCGATCCGGCCCGTCCCAAAATCACCCATGATTCCAAGGCGCTCCAAGTGGCCCTCGCCCGCATCGGCATCGATCTCTCCGGCGACATCGACGATCTTCTGCTCTACGAATTTCTCCTCTCCGCGGACCCCGTCTCCTGCTCCCTGCAAGTCATCGCCAACAAGTATCTGGACCGGACCCTGGGCCACTCCATTGAGGAATCCGCCGCCGCCGCCTTTGCCTCCGCTGCCCGTGTGCGTGAGTTGGTCGGGAAAGCCGGCCTCCATCAGCTCTATCTCGACATCGATCTGCCCCTCATGCCGGTTCTCGCGCGCATGGAGATGACCGGCATTCGCATCGATCCGCAAGCGCTCAACCTGCTGCGCGGACGCCTCGAAGCCGAGATCGAACGCGTTTCCGCCGCCATCTACAAGGAAGCCGGACAGACGTTCAACATCAATTCCCCGCAGCAACTGGGCAGGGTGCTGTTTGAGGATATGGGTTTGCCCCCGCCCAATTCCCGCGGCAAAACCAAGAACTACAGCACCGCTCACGATGTGCTCGATGGGCTTGCCGATAGCCACGCCATTATTCGAATGGTGCTGGAGTTCCGCCAGGCGTCGAAACTCAAGTCCACCTACGTCGATGCGCTGCCCGCCCTGATCGATCCCGCCACCGGTAGATTGCACACAACGTTCAATCCCGCCGGCGCCGCCACCGGACGGCTCTCATCGTCGAACCCGAACCTCCAGAATATTCCCATTCGTTCCGAACTCGGCCGTGAGATTCGCGCAGCCTTCGCTCCAAGGGATGGCTGGAAGCTGGTGGTGGCCGACTATTCCCAGATCGAACTCCGGCTGCTGGCCCACTTCTCCCAGGACCCCGGTCTTCTGGACGCCTTCCGGCGCGACGAAGACATCCACACCCGGACCGCGTCGGAAGTCTTCGGTGTCATGCCCCTCTTGGTGACTCCCGAAATGCGCCGCGATGCCAAAGCCGTCAACTTCGGCATCGTCTACGGCCTTAGCGCCTTCGGCCTCGCCGCGCAACTCGGCATCCCGCGCGCCGAAGCCGAGCGCTATATCAAAGCCTACTTTGACCGCTACTCCGGCGTGAAGAGATTCATCGAAAACACCATCGCCCATGTGAAGCAAACCGGCTGCACCCATACCCTGTTCGGCCGCATCCGGCCAATCCCCGACATCAACGCTCGGAACCCGAATGCCCGCGGTTTTGCCGAACGGACCGCGGTAAACACGCCCCTCCAGGGCACCGCTTCGGACCTCATCAAGATCGCCATGATCTCCATCGACCGTAAGCTGCGCGAGTCCGGATCGCGCGCGGCGATGCTTCTCCAGGTGCATGACGAACTCGTCTTTGAAGCGCCTCCCGACGAGGTGAACGATCTCTCCGCCATGGTGTGCCGCGAAATGGAATCGGCCTGCCAACTCGACGTTCCCCTGGTCGCCGAAGTCAGTTCGGGAGATAATTGGCGGGATGCGAAATAGTTGGATGGCGGCAGCAGCGCTGCTGGCGGTCACCGGATGCGTCGGCACCGCCGAAAAGGCTGCTCAAAAGAAATCGGAAGTCCAAAAGGCCCCGCCCCCGCCCGAGTATCGCGTGAAGTTCGAAACCACCAAAGGCGATTTCGTCGTGCAAGTGAAGCGTGAGTGGGCTCCAGTGGGCGCCGATCATTTTCATCGCTTGGTCTCCTCGGGTTTCTACGATGGCGTCAAGTTTCATCGCGTGCTGAAGAAGTTCATTGCCCAATGGGGCATCAACGGCAATCCCCAAACGCACCAGCTTTACGCAATGGTGCGCATCAGCGACGATCCTCCCAGGCGCAAGAACAAACGCGGCACCGTCACCTTCGCCAAGGTGGGCCCCAATTCCCGCACCACGGAGGTCTTCATCAACCTGCGCGACAACGCCCAGCTCGATAGCACCGGCTTTGCTCCCTTTGGCGAAGTGGTGGAGGGGATGGATGTCGCCGACAGCCTTACTTACCTCTACGGAGATCTCGCGCCGCGTGGTGCCGGGCCAGATCCCATCAAGGCGCAACAGGTCGGTAACGTCTACCTGGAGCGTGATTTCCCCCGGCTCGACGCCATTCGGAAGGCGGCGATTCTCCCCGAAAACAAATCGGCGGCGAAGCCCGGGGGGGCCGGAACTCCGCCGCCGTAAATAGGAGAGTAACGAACGACGAAAGACTAGGAATCAGGCTACGGGGCAACCACTGAAACCGTGGTTCCCGCTCGCACAAGCACTCGCGATTGATTCTGGCCGCCGTAGGCAGCGCAGCCGCTTCCGCACGCGCCGGTCAGCGGTACGTACGTGGTCTTCTGCGCCGTCAGCGTGACGCCCACACCCGGCGTGTAGGTGCCGCGTACGCCGGCACTCAGGTAGGTCATACGGTCTTGCAGCGTGCTGCCAATGGTCGTCTGCGCTTGGCTGCTCACCGGAAGATTCGAAATCGCTTTGAACTTCGTGAGCGCCGCATCGATCACATCGGTGAACAATGCGTGCTGGTTGTCATAGAAATAGAAGTTCCCCTGATGGAACATCGAAGGGTAGAGTTCATAGCGCAGCATGTAGCTCAAAAGCGCATCGCTTTCGCGATCCACCACCTGCGCATAGGTTTGCGTGGTGTTGAAGAAGGGGCTGCCGTCCGTAAGCCGGAAAATGCCCGCCGGCCCGAAGAAGTAGTTGTACTCGTCTGTCTCTGAACCGTTCGCGCCAATGCCCGGCGTGGTCGCATTGTAGAAAATGTTGGTCGCACGGCGCGGGATGATGGAAACTCGCGGATTGATAGCGTTCACGATCAGCGTATTGGCAACCGCCGGAACATGCTCCGGCCGCGACATATCGCCCACCATATACCGGATCCGCGCGTCGGCCGCGGCGCGAAGGAACTCCGCATTGGTCAATCCCGAAATCGCCGGCGTCACCATGCTGGTGCGGTCGAGCGGAATACCGAGTGCCGCCGCGATATTGTTGTTCAGATTGATCTCATCGCGGGATTGGGCATACGTCGCCGGGGTGCAGATGCCGCTGTTGGGAACCGGATTGAAGCAGTCAAGATGCTCATGGTCGTAGGTGTGGCTCACCCAGTAGAACTCGTTCCGCAGCGCTTTGGCGCGCAGCACCAGTGAATCGCTCGCGCTCGAGCCTCCGTCCACTGTCGTCCCGAAACCATTGAAGGCATGGGTCACGCGGAAGTTGCGCGTTTGCGGATTGCTGCGGATGCTGTTCTGCCACGCCGCCAGCTTGTCGAGATCAGCCCCGGTGATGCGCAGGCTTGGGCAGTTCGTCGCCGGATCGTAGGTCAGGTCCGCGTTCGGAAGAGGCCGGCATGCCGGAATGTTCGAAACGAATTGATCGTTGGGCAGAAACAGATCGTCGTTCTGGGGCGTCAGATACACTTGCCGTGAACCCAGAAACACTCCCCGCGTCACCCAGTTGATCAGTCCGTAGTTCAGCGCCAGCGTATGAATCAGGTACGGGCTCTGATCGAATGTAAGAGCCAGATACTCCCGGCCGTCGGCCTTGGTGTGCAGCACGCCCGCGGGATATCCTCCGATGTTGACTACCGGCACCGTCGTCTCACCCTGTACCTGGTTAATGGCGCTCAGATACGTGTACGCCCAAATCACTTTCAACGGATTGGCCGTGTTGATGTAGGAAAACACCGGCTGCCCGGCCGCCGGGATGGATGCCCATGCCGGCGAAGAATCGGTTGGGCTCAGCGCGCTGAGGAAGCTCAGTCCGTATCGCGCTTCCGGGAACGCATACATCGCCACCGTCCTGACCGAATAGTCACGCGTATAGTTGTCGAGCGCCGTCCAGGACTCAGGGCTCAGCGCGCTCGCCCAGTTGTTCGGCGTAACCTCTACCGCAAGATTGCCCGACGTGAGCACGATGCCCTGATAGAAGCCCTTGCTCCCGTTCCCCAACACCGGGAGCGCCTGGTTCTTGGCGACGATCGCGTCGTAGGGGATGCCCACCGTCTCGAGAAAAGATCGGATTGCCGGGTAGGCCGGCTCCAGGCCGTCCGCCGCGATCACCAGCAATTTCATATCGAGCGGCTTGCGCGTCCTCGCCGCCGCTACTCCCGCACCCCCTCCCAGCGGACCGCTCAGCACCGGCGCCGGCCCCGTGCTTACCGGCCG
>JBGSME010000203.1:0-3549 GCA_041740335.1 Bryobacteraceae bacterium
GCGTAGAGCAGCGCCTGGAGTCCCTTTCGCTCGCAGGAGCCGTATTCGCGGAGAGCCGTGATGAGGCTCTCCGCGCGATTGATGCGGCGATCGAGTTCTTCGCCACCAACGGAGTCCGCCACACCGCCGGCGAAGAGGAGAGCCCGTTCCCGCGGTTGATACAAAAGTTGACAGACGCCGATCGCGCCGTCATCCAAAGGCTCGAGCAGGATCACGTCACCGCCAACAGATTGCATGCCGACTGGGATGAGATGGCCCGGCTGATGCGAGACTCCCAAGTTTCCGAGGCTCCAGTGGCTGCCTTCTTCGATTGCGTTAGCCCGCTGGCGGCGCATTACCGGCGGCACATCGCCGTGGAGGATTCGACGGTTGCGGCACTCGCCACACAACATCTCACCGAAGCCGAGATGGCCGCGATCCGCCGCGAAATGCAGGCCCGCCGGACGGGCGAGGTGGCGCTATGAGGGGCAGGCTCGTGGTGGTCGGCGGCCACAGCCGTCACGTGGGCAAGACCTGCATGGTGAATGCGATTCTCCGCGAGACGCCGGAGATGAACTGGCACGCGGTGAAGATTTCGAACCATCCGCATGCGCCGCGCCCGCTGAGTACTGACAATCTGCTCCGTCTAGCCGATGCCGAGATCGCCGATGGTATCGCTACCCTCGCCGCTGCGCTGGACGCCGGACGCAACGTGCTCGTCGAATCCAACCGCATCGTGCGACACTTGGCGTCGGACCTGGTAGTATTCGCCGTCGATCCGAGCAACCTGGATTGGAAACTCTCCTCGGCCGCGTGTCTGGACCGCGCGGACGTCTTGGTGTTTTCCGGCGACGGGCCGATGCCGCCGGAGATCCACCGCCTCCGCCGTATTCTCCCCGCCTTTCGCCTCGCGGCATGGACTGAAACGCCATTGGGCTTCCGCGAATGGATCCGCGGACGCCTGGAAAAGGAGGTATCCGCGCATGAGATTCCGTCTGCAGATCTTCTTGTTGCTGGCGTCACCGGCCGTTGCGCAATCGCCGGCGGAACCCCTCAAGTGGGGCAACGTCACGGTCCAGGGTTCCATCCGTACGCGGTTGGAAGCTTGGAACTGGTTTAAGTCCGATTCCGGCGACGGCGGTTACGCCTATCTCGGTAACATCGCCCGCCTGAGTTTTTCGCGCAACACGGAAAGACTCGATTGGCAGGTAGAACTCGCTGCGCCGTTTCTGTTCGGCTTGCCGGACTCCGCCGTTGGTCCCGGCGCGCAGGGGCAACTGGGCCTCGGGCCCGCCTACTACTTGGCCAACGATCGCTCCCGCAATGCCATCGGAGTGTTTCCCAAGCAAGCCTGGGTCCGGTTCAAGCACAACCATCACGCCCTGCGAATCGGGCGATTCGAATACATGGACGGCGCCGAAACGGCGCCAAAGAACGCGACGCTGGCGGCGGTGAAGCGCGACCGCGTGAACATGCGCCTGCTCGGCCACTTCGGCTGGCTGCATGTGGGCCGAAGCTTCGACGGCGCGCACTACACATACAACCACAAGGGCGGCAATTTCACCGCCGTCGGCGCCGTACCCACCCGTGGAGTCTTCCAGACCGATGGCTGGGGCCAGACGCACACCGCGTTCGGCTACGCTGCGCACACATGGACGTGGGGGAACGGCCGGCACACCGCCGACACGCGTCTGTTCGCGCTTGAATATCAGGATTGGCGCCAGGTGCTGAAGACGGACAACCGGCCACTCGTGGCTCGCCGCGCCGACCTTGACCGCATTCGCATCGAGACGTTCGGGGGCCACTCCGCACACGCCACCGAGACGGACGCCGGCACTGTCGACCTGCTGGTGTGGGCCACGCTGCAAACGGGGAAGTGGGGCACGTTGACACACCGGGCGCACGCTGTCGACCTCGAAGCCGGCATCCAACCCAAGTGCGCGCCCCGCTGGAAGCCGTGGCTTCGCGGAGGTTTCTACGACGGTTCCGGAGACAACAACGCCAACGATTCGCGGCACGGGACCTTCTTCCAGGTTCTGCCGACACCGCGGCCGTTTGCGCGATTCCCGTTCTTCAACATGATGAACAACCGCGATCGCTTCGGCATGCTCATCCTGCGTCCGCACCCGAAGGCCACCGTATCGTTTGAGCTGCACAGTTTGCGGCTCGGTAGGAGAAACGATCTCTGGTATCAGGGCGGCGGCGTGTTTCAACCGTGGACCTTCGGATACGTTGGGCGCTCCGCCAACGGAGCGAGATCGCTGGCCGACTTGTACGACGCCGGGATCGAGTATCGCGTCCGTCCGCAAGTTACGGTTGCCGGGTACTTTGCCAACGCGCAGGGGCTGTCGGCAATCACGTCGATCTATCCCCGCGGACAGTCGGCCACATTTGGGTATGTTGAACTGATGTATCGATTCTGACCGCGAATCGTGCCGGCCACGGCGAACTCCATGGCGCTTCCCCGGACAAAGTTCTGTCAAATAGCGACTGGTCATGGTTTTCCCGTGGTAACAAGGGGAATCGACGTGAATGACGGTCTGTCACCGCAGTGGCTCTTCCAGCGTGGAGGGCTGCTGGAGGGGCCTCTATTTTTCGACGTTCTGCCCCGATGGACCCGCACCTCCCCATGAAGCCACGCATCGCGACACACTCCAGTTCGGCTATCTGGCGTCCGAGCTCGAAGCCTGCCACGTGTCGTTCGGTTACAGCCCGGCGTAGCACGAACCTTCGGATCACATCGCCGTGGAGGCGGGCTTCGTTGCATACTTGAAGTTCAAACGGTGACGCGTGCCGTGAGTTCGTCGAAGAGCACCTGGCTTCGACAGCGGGGCCACTCACCGAGATGCTCCCGGCGTCCGGGAGCGAGGAGGACTTCAATGACGATTCCTGTTGCGCAGACAGTGGGTGAGTTGGCCGCGCAGTCGCTTGCGGTAACGCGGGTCTTCGAGGATCATGGGATCGACTTTTGCTGCGGCGGATCGAAGCGGTTCGACGAGGCTTGCCGGGAGAAGCGGTTGGATCCGCGGCAAGTCGCCAGCGAGATCGAGGCCGCCATAAAGCAGGAAGCCGCATCGCCGGATTCGCGCAACTGGACCATCCAACCACTGGATTCGCTGATCGCGCATATCCTTGACCGGCATCACAGCTACCTGCGGGCAGAGTTGCCAAGACTCGCGTCGTGGTTGGCAGCCGTCCGCAAGGCGCACGGAGAACGCGATGGCCCGATGCTCGCAGAGCTCGATAGCGTCTTCACGGGCATGAAGGACGAACTCGAAGCGCACATGCGGAAAGAGGAGACGATCCTGTTTCCCGCCATCCATCGCTGCGACGGGTGGATCGATCAGCCGATCTCAGTGATGGAGCACGAACACGACAGCGCCGGCCATGGGCTCGCCGAATTGCGCCGTCTTACCGGAGGTTTTCGCCCGCCGGAGTATGCCTGCGCCACCTACCGCTCACTCTATTCGGGACTGGAAGCGCTCGAGAAGGATCTGCACATGCACATCCATCTCGAAAACAATATCCTGTTTCCGCGGGCCCTTGCGGACCTGCGGCGGGGCCGCGGAT
>JBGSME010000204.1:0-6141 GCA_041740335.1 Bryobacteraceae bacterium
ACCCCCTTCGGCAAACGCGGCTTCTTCCATGAAGCCTGGTCCGGTTCCGACGACTGGCTCCGCATCAAAGCCATGGCCGAAGGGTGCCCCCGCATTTCGGAAGAATTTCTTGAGGAAGAACGCCGCTGCCTTGGCGACGCATGGTTCCGCCAGGAATACGGCTGTGAATTCATCGATAACGAGACACGCCTGTTCTCCGACGAACTCATCCAGCGCGCGCTCGACAAAGATTTGGAGATTTTATTCTAATGGCAAACGATTCAAACAACCTTCCCGAAAGCTTTCACGTCGGCGTCGACCTCGGTCAGAGCCGCGATCCAACCGCCGTCGCGCTTGTCGCCCGGCGTGCCATGCCCGCCACCCGCGATGCCGCCACCTGGGAATGGATCACCGAGTACGAATATCCGGTCATCGGTCTGCGTCGGCTTCCCCTCGGCCTCTCTTATCCGAAAATCGTCGCCGAAATCGGCGCTCTCATCGAGCGCCTCCCCGAGCATGGCACTCGCGAAATCGTCGTCGATGCCACCGGTGTCGGCGCAGCCGTCGTCGATCTCATGCGCGAACAACTTCGCTCCCTCGCCATTCCCATCGTTCCCGTTATCTTCACCGGCGGCGATACCGCCCGCTGCGAAAACGGCGTCTGGCGTGTACCAAAAAAGGACCTCATCCACGCTCTGCTCGTCGCCTTCCAGGAGGACCGCCTCCGGCTTCCCAAAATGCACGAGCTTGCCGAGACGTTGATCAACGAACTAAAAAACATGGCGATCAAGATCGGCAATCAGGAACATGTCGGCTACGAAGCCTGGCGCCAAAATGAGCACGACGACATGGTGTTCGCCCTGGCTATGGGCGTATGGCGCGCCCGGAAATTCATCGCCCGGCCTCTCGGCGAACGCCGGCCCTTGCTGTGGTAGTCCCAAGAGTTACGCGCGCCAGGAGGGCTCCGTGCGGCCTCCCGTGTCCTTCATGATCCTCTCAATCCGCTTTTGGAAGTCCGCCACCAGAGCCTTCTTCCCCGGATCGGTGATCCGGTTGAACAACGGCCCGCCCTCGTTTCGCGTCCGAAATTCCGCCAATAAATTGTTCCGCTGCTGCGGATCGGCCCGTATATCGTACAGCTCATCCACATCCCAGATCCCGTGATAGTGCATAAAGCTGTACTGGTCGGTCCGCAGCCCGATCACAGTCGGCGTTTGCGGATAGGATCGCTCCCACGGATACTCGTACAAAAACTCGCTCCGCCACCGAACATCCTTACCCGTCACCAGCGGCAGCCAGGACTTCCCATGCATCGATCCCGGCACCGGCGCGCCCGCCGCCTCCAGCAGCGTCGGCCCGATGTCGATCCCCGCCGCCATCCGCTTCTCGTGCTTACCCCCAGCAAATAGATCCGGACAATGCGCAATCAACGGCACCTTGATTGACGGCTCATACATGCAGCGCTTGTCGATCAGCCCGAATTCGCCCAACAGAAATCCGTTGTCGCCCATATAAACGAGCAGCGTGTCGTTCAGCAGCTTCCGCGATTCAAGCGCATCCATCACCGTCCCCACCGAATCGTCCAGCGCCTGCAGCGTCCGGCAATAATCGCGGTAAAACGGTTCGAACTGGATCCGCTTGTTGTACATCCCATCCACACCGTGCCACGAGTTCCGCTGCTCCCTCACCCACCGGGGCTTCCCACGATAGTTTTCATCCGTGTTCGCATACGTCTCCGGATACGGTACCGGTTCGGTCTTGTACAAATCCTTGTGCCTGTCAGCCGGATAGAAATCGGCGTGCACCGCCTTGTGCCCCACATACATCATGAACGGGCGGCTCTTGTTTTGATCGATAAACTTCACCGACTCTTCGGTGATGATATCGGTCATATAGCCCTTGGCCTTCTTCCGATCCCCGTCGAAGTTGATCGTCGGATCCCAATACTCGCCCTGCCCTCGAAACGATACCCACCGGTCAAACCCAGGCTGCTTTTCATCGGTATCTCCGCCCATGTGCCACTTGCCCATGTACCCGGTCCGGTAGCCGTGATTCTGCAGCAACTGCGGAAACGTCATCAGGCTCTTCGGAAGCTGCGTGATATTGTCGGTCACTCCGTGCGCATGCGCATACTGGCCCGTCAACACCGAAGCCCGGCTCGGCGAACACAACGACGTCGTCACGAAAGCGTTATCGAACATCACTCCGCCCCGCGCCAACCGGTCCAGATGCGGCGTCTTCATCCACGGATGCCCCATCGAGCTCATCATGTCGTAACGGTGGTCGTCCGACAGGATAAAGATCAAATTCCGCTTCTTGGTCTGGCTCAACAACGCCGGCGCGAGCGAGGCGCCGGCGAGCATCTGTCTGCGTGTCATTTCATTCATCGTACACGCCTTCCGCCTCCCCTGGCCGCTCCTGTGTTATTCTGCCCCAAGGAACCGCCGCTGAACACCGTCCGATAGATTCTCCTCTCCGCCATCGCGTCCCTCTTTCCACAGGGAGTCGTCCCTCGTGTACTCATCCAAGGAGAATCCCATTGAATCCCAATTGGTGCGAAACATTCTTTGACGGCCTCGCTCTCGAACTCTGGCGCGCCGCCGTCACACCCGAAACCACCCGCCAGGAAGCCGCCTTCATCCTGGCTCAACTGAAACCCGCCCCCGGCGCCCGCCTCCTCGATGTCCCCTGCGGCAACGGCCGCCACTCCATCGAAATCGCCAAACTCGGCTACCACGTCACCGGACTCGACATTTCACCGGGCTTCCACGACGAAGCTCGATCCCGCGAAAGCACCGTCCACTGAATCCTCGGCGACATGCGCCGCCTCCATTTCACCTGCTCCTTCGACGGAATCTGGTGCTGGGGAAACCGCTTCGGCTACTTCCCGCACGAAGTCACCGCCGCCTTCGTCCAATCGATCGCCCGCGCTCTGAAACCCGGCGGACGCTTCGTCCTCGACACCGGCGCACTCATCGATTCCCTGCTCCCTGCCCTGCAGCCCGAGCGCCTGCTCCACGTCGGCAATATCGACTTTCACAGCGCCAACCATTACCATCCCCTGGACGCCCGCCTCGACATCACCTATACCTTCGCCCAAGGCAGCCGCCGCGAAGTCAAGCCTATCTCCCAATGGCTCCAAGGCGCGGCCGAACTCCTACGTCTCCTCCGCCACGCCGGTCTCCACCCGATCCACATCGCCGCGGGCATCCATGGCGAGGCCTACCAACATGGCTCAACACGCATGATTGTCACCACCGCCAAGGCCTGACCGGAATATGAGTACCTGTTCTAATAGAAGGAATGAGCCGCATCGATACTCTGCGATCTTTGATCGATCAGGACCCCGCCAATTCCCGCTTCCGCTACATGCTCGCCATGGAGACAGTCAATTCCGGGGACCCCGCCGCCGCGGTCCCCGTCTTTGAAGATCTCCTCACCCGGGACCCGGACTATGGCGCAGGCTACTACCACGGTGGGCAAACATTCGAGAAGCTGGGCCGCATCGACGAAGCCCGCCAACTCTACCGCCGCGGCATTGAAGCCACAACCCGTACTGGCGATGGCCACACCCGCGGCGAGTTGCAGGGCGCGCTCGACATGCTCGGTGGCTAGATATACAAAATGGCCGGTCGAAATTCGCCTACGCCGCCGACGCGCCGCGATACAGCGGAGCCATCTCCACCGCCCGGCCCGTCATCAGTGACTCTTGCGCCATCCGGACACACTCGAGCACACGGTAGCAGTCCGCCAACGTAATCCACGGCCCGCCTCCGCGGCGGATCGTCGACGCGAATAGCCCCGTCATCCGCGCGTATGCAGTCGTCCACGGATTCCCCGTTCCAACCGCCGCCGGTTTGTGCCCTTTCATCCGGCAGCTCGATGAGTTCCACCCGATCTCGATCGTCCCCTCGCTGCCCTCCACCGTCAGGAACGGTTGGGACGCCTCCGTCACCCTCGACGCCAATACCACCTCACCCGCCATGTCGTTGTAGCTCATCCGAACCCGCACCGATGCCATCCCCGTGATCTCGCCCCCCGCATTGCGTGTCGCTCGCATCATCGATGGCCGCCCAAAAAGATATCGAACCAGATCGAAGCCGTGACTCCCCATGTCAAAAAGAAGACCCGCGCCGGTTAGAGGCTGATACTGCGCCTCGCTTCCGGCGCGGGTCCAAGGAGGAGTGAGAGTCAAACGAAAACTTCGAATGTCGCCGAGTCCGCCGCCGCCGAGAATCCCGCGCAGCAGCTCCACATCGGGCAGAAACCGATACGGCGTCGCAGGTACCAACAAGGTCCGCGTGTCCGCCTTCACCACCCGCGCCGCATCGAGTAGCGCCTGCGCGGCGTCAATGTCGCCGGCGAGCGGCAATTCCGCCAATACGTGAATTCCGTTCTCCAGACAGTCCACCGCCAAGGCTCTCCGAGCCGGCGGCGGTACGCACAAGCTCACCGCGGATACGCGCTTGCCTGCCAGAACCGCGCTCAGCTCCCGGAAATACCCCGTCCCCGGCGCCGACCTGTCAAAGCGCGCCAGATCCACGCCCGCGTCTTCCCACGCCTTCGTATGCAGGGCCGCTTCCTGCGTTCTTCCGAGTATTCCGATTCGTAGGTGAGCCATAGCGTCGTGAGTTCAGTATCCGTCTCGCTCCCGGTCGCAACAAGGAACCTCGGATTCAACTTAGCCCTATCCAACGCACTGTCCCATCTTGGCCCCGTAGTTCTAAGGGACTACGCGCCAGCCCAATCAGCTCAACTGGAACTGTTGGCCTATCCCGCGCACCGCCACCCGGTCGCTTCCCCGCCCCGCCGCGTTCAGCAAGCGCTCCAACGGCTCGGCTCGCGGCTCCCGCCCCAGCGGAAACGTCTGGTGATGCACCGGTACGAATTGCTCCGCTCCCGCATCGTTGCCCATCCGCCACGCCTGCTCCGGATTGCAGTGATACCGGATCCACGGGTTGTACGCCCCAATCGGCATAATCGCAAAGTCGAACCCTCGCCGGTCTTTCAACTGGCTCAGCAAATGCGTTCCCGCCGTGTCACCCGCGAACAATACCCGGTATCGCCCCGCCTCGATCACATACCCGTTAAAGCCCCGATACGTATCCGTCCGGTACCTCGCTCCCCAATGGTCCACCTCGATCGCCTTGATCTTCACCGGGCCCACCTGACACGCCGCGCCCCACCTCATCTCCCTTACTGACCCGTATGCATCGACACGCATCAGATCGCTCGTTTCCACCGCCGTCACCACATGCGTCGACTTGCTCTCCAACCGCCGCAGAGACGGGATGTCCAGGTGATCCATATGCGCGTGCGACACAAGAATCAGGTCCACCCTCGGCAGCTTCTCCATCGCCACCGCCGGCGCCACCAGCCGCTTCACCCCAAGCGACACCGGCCCGAAATGAAGCCCCGCATGATTGCTGAACACCGGATCGGTCACCATCGTGTACCCGTCGATCTTCAACAGCACAGTCGCATGCCCCAGCCACGCTCCATACAGCCCCCGGTCCGGCCATCGAGACGGATCCGGTACATGCGGCGGATCCAAAACTTCACGCTGCATCTCCCTCGGAAGATTCTTCCAAAACGCCGGCGAGACCCGGTATGCCGACCATGCCGCCGCTGCCGCTCCACCCATCCCCAACGCGCCCGCGCCCAGCCACCAGCGCCTCTTTACATCCCCCATCCGAAACGCTCCTCCTTCCATGGATCGCCGTTCATATGATACCCATTCTTCTCCCAGAACCCCGCCTGGTCTCGCGACAGCACCTCCAACCCGCTCAGCCACTTTGCGCTCTTCCACGCGTACAGCCGCGGAACGATCAATCGCGCCGGGCCGCCATGATCCGCCGTCACCGGATCCCCATCATGCGACACCGCGATCAAAGCATCCTCGGCCAGAAACTCCTCCACGGGCATGTTCGCCGTCCACCCACGGTCATACCCATACGCCAGCACGAAGTTCGCCTCTTGCCGCAAGCCTCCGCACCGCGCCACAATCTCCCGCGTCGCCACCCCTTCCCACACATTTCCCAATCGCGACCATCGCGTCACACAATGAAAGTCCGCAAAGACCCTCACCCTTGGCAGCGCCTGAAACTCCTCCCAATTCCACTCCCTTGCCTCGTTCACCAACCCGAAGACCCTCAACTTCCA
>JBGSME010000205.1:0-6728 GCA_041740335.1 Bryobacteraceae bacterium
GGGGTCCTTCCCCTCGCCAAGTTCACTTTCCTTGTTATCCACCAGCGACACGTACACGGAACGATCCCGCCGCCAGACCGTGTAGACCTTGCCGCTGGCGCCGATCGCAAGGCCGCCGCCATCCATCGGACATGCCTCCAATTTCCAGGTGTCGCGGCCGATCCGAACCGCCTTCGCCCACGTCGCCCCCGCATCGGTGGAATGCGTGTAGTACATGTCGCGCGAGCCCTCGAGGGCGTTGCGCCACATCACGTGGATTTCCCCCCCCATTCCGATCTTCACCGTGGGATGGCAGCACTGGCAGATTGTGCCGTCCGGCGATTCGTAAACCAGAAAGTTCGGGGTCCACGTGACGCCGCCATCATCGGACCGCGAACCATAGAGGCGCGTGCCTTTCCCGCGAAGATCGAGCCATACCGCAAGGACCCAGCCATTTCCATGCGACATCGCGTGAAGCCCCTCGCGCGCCGATCCCGGAACGTCGTTCACGCGGACCGGGCTCTCCCAGGTAACACCGCCATTTTCAGAGCGCCATGCCATCAGGTCGCCATCGGCGCCGCCGCCCTTGGCTCCAACCACCGCCGACACCACCACGTTGCCGCCCTGAATCGCAAGGCGCGGTCCGCGATGACGGCCGAGTGAGAGCTTGCCTCCGGTCGGAATTTTCACTGGCTTGGAGAACGACTCTCCATCGTCGGTGGACGAGGAGTAGAACAAATCGTTGCCAGCACCGAACACCATCCCGATGCGATCACCTGTGGAGGCGAGTTGCGGTTGTAGATACCGTACATCCGGCGAAGGGGGGGACACCTTCAGCGCGAGCAAGAGAGCAAGCGGTAGCACCATGACTTTATTTTAGATCTTGCGCGGTCAGCCGTACCGCTATCATAGACGTACCGCGTTGCGGTTGGTCACTGCAGATCGAAGAGGAGCAGTTCCGAATTTGCCACTCCCTCGATCACGAGTTTCGACTCTTCGGTGATGGCGGCGCCATCGCCTTCCGCCAGAGTGAACCCATTGACGAGTAGACTGCCGCGAGCGACCTGGAGCCATGCCTTGCGGCCGGGTAGAAGTGGATGCTCCACGCGATCACCAGTGGAGAGGCGCGCCGCGAACAGATCGGCGTCTTGCTCGATCTTCATGGATCGGCCGCGGCCGTCGCCGGAGACGATCAGAGCAAGCCGGCCCTGCTTGTCTTCCGGCGGAAAAAAGCGCTGTTCATAACTCGGAGTAAGCCCACGTTCCCTCGGCCGGATCCAGATCTGGAGCAGGCGGGCAGGCCGATCCGGCAGCGGATTGAACTCGCTGTGAAGAATGCCTGACCCGGCCGTCATCCGCTGGACCTCGCCTTCGTGCAGAGTGGAACTGCCGCCGGTGGAGTCCGTATGAGCCAGCGCGCCTTCGAGCATATAAGTGATGATCTCCATGTCGCGATGGGGATGCATCGGGAAACCGGCCCCACCGGCCACGCGATCGTCATTGATTACCCGCAGCGAGCCAAAGCCCATGTAGGCGGGGTCATGGTAGCCGGCAAACGAGAATGTGAAGCGGGTATCCAGCCAGCCATGGTTGGCGTGGCCGCGTTCCAACGAAGGTCTGATTGTGATCACGAACTATAGGATGTGGAACCTGCCGGCTTGGTTGCAGGAGGGTGGACCCGCTTGGCGGGAACGCGCGCGCGGCGGCGATGGAACCTCCACCAAAGCAAGCCCGTGCAGGCGGCGAGTGCTGTAGAGGCGGGAATTGCCCAGGACTCATCCCACTGCGCCCACGGAAGCCCGACGGCAATGCCCAGGTAGTGCAGAACCACGTACGTCCAAAATACGTAGACCGTCACGAATGCGCTCAAGGCCAGCAGCGCCGTGTTGACGATCCGGTTTCGTTCACGCTTGGCTTGGTCCAGCGAGCAAATACCCTGTCCACGGAAATAGAGGATGGACGCCAGCAGAAGAAACACCAGCGCCACTACCCGAAAGTGCCACTTGTAGTCGCCGTATAACCAGTTGCCGACGCTGTTGGCCGCGGTGACCGTCGACAGCCCCAGCAACACCATCACGATCGGGGTCAGGCAGCAGAGACCGCCCAGCAGGCCGCTAAGCGTCGAGACGAGCAGCAGTGGCCGATCGGTTTTTGCGTTGTCGCTGCTCATACTCCTACTTCGATCATATCAGGGGATCCGTTATGGGGAGTTTTGCTTAGAATATGCTTTCCTGCCGGCGAAGCGTTCCGAACGACCCTATGTTGGCCACGGCGAACGCCACTCGGAACTGATTCTCGTTGCGCGTGCCGAATCCGAAGCGCCGATACTGGATACTGATCCCACAGCACTCACTGTTGTAGGAAACCTGGGTTGTGGCGAACTGCATCTGCGACGTCCGGAAATCATAAACGGACTGAAAGCCAACGCTCCAGCCCCGCCGGTTCTGATTGCCCCATCCAACTAACCCGATAAACTGATTGGCGTTCGGGGACAGACCCGTATAGCGGTCGAGGTCCGGGTCAAAACGGGAGGGCAGGCTGCGGACCTGGGAGTGCCCGGCCGAGACGACAAGCTTTTCGTGACGCCAACTCCCGATCAACGACGAATTGACGATCCGCTTTCGAAGCGGGTCGTAATCGCTGCGCCAGTCGACCTGGAAAGTAGGCAACGGGCTCACACGGACCACGGAAACAACCGGCGAGTAACGGCGGGAACGGTCAATGAAAGAGAACGCCGTCATTTCGGTCTGGGTTCGCAACACGTTGCGGCCGCCGTCGATCAGCGCGCCGCCAAAATCCGGGTCCAGATACCGTTTCTGCCAGAGCTGCCAACTGAGGACTTCGCGGACCGAAGCGCCTTGCTTGACGAAGAATCGGTTCGTCAGCGAGTAGTCGATCTCGTCGGTGTTGCTTAATAGCTCGGTTTCGTCAAACCGGACCAGCTTGTCGAAATCGTCGATCCCCCGGACGCGCCGGAAGCTCGCCCGGGGCTCGATCACGTGCTTCAGTTTCTCCCCAAGAAACTTCGGGGGTTTGTTGAAGACGCGGCCGATCGACGGCGCGATCAGGTCAACCGAAACCTCGTTGGTGGAACGGAGGACACCGTCGCCGCTGACCCGGCGGTTGGACTGGCTGGAGCCGTAATGGGTTTCGCGTAGCGAAAATGCGGGGAGGAGACTGAAACCCTTCCAACGGAAGGCCGTCATCACGCGCGGCGCGAAATCCAACCGGTCCACGAACTGCCGCGTCTGAAACAGAGGCTGATTGCGGCGGACGAACCCGGCGCTCGATTCAAGCGACACCCAGACCGCCAGGTCCTTGCGGATGCGCCGGTCACGGCTGCGAAGTTCGGCCATTGGCAGTTTGCGGATAACGATCCGGTCTCCGGGAGCGGTGGACTGATAATTTTCGCTGCGTTCGAAAACGAAATCCAGCGAGTAGGACGACCACTGCTTCGTCACAAAGCCGATCGAACGGACTTCGGAGAACACCGCCTCATTAAAGCTTTCTGTGAAGCTTTGCCTGAAAACAAATGAGCTTAAATAGTTTATTTCGCTACGAGCATAGAAGCCTCGGGGCAGATCGGACTTGCCTCGAAACGTTACCAGATACCCACCCTGCTTCACTCTGGAGCCATCGTCCTGAAGGAGCCCGCGATCGTTTACACCGTAGACGATCATATCAAGATCAGTGTTTTGTCTTGGTTTCGCTCGAAAGTCAAAGTGATGGGCGAATCCACGTTGCGTAAATAGCTGAGTACGATAAGTTAAGTCCGATGATCGGTTAATCGCCCAGAAATAGCCGACCCCCACCATACGCCCTCGGCGCGAACTGTTGCCGATGTTTGGCATCAGGAATCCACTCCGGCGCGGCTCCTCGGAAAGGGCCTTGTAGAACCAGGGCGTGTAAAACAGTGGCAACTTCTTGAGAACGAAGCGGGAGTTGGTCGCGATGGCGCGTTCACCCGGAATGATGTCGAACTGGGAGCCCTGGAGCCGCCACCAGGGCCGCGGCGTCCGGCAGTTGGTGATATACCCATCGTGGAGAATATAGCGATCCCCGACACGCTCAGCCCAGGTCCCCTCAAAGACGAAAGGAGCCTGAGAGACCAGCAGCCCGGGTCGCGGGTCTACCTTGGGGGGAGACGTTCCCCGGACATGGTAGAAGCGGCCCTTTTGCTCCCGCAGGAAATACTCGACACGCTCCGCCTGGATTTCCTCGCCACGCTCGTAGCTTTGGAAGCGAACTTGTCCCCGACCCTCTGTGTATCCAGTAACCTCATTATAATCAATCTCATTCGCCCTTAGAATGAATTCACTGGTTTCGATGGTTGCACCGACACGAAGATACACCCAGGATCCCTCGCGCGATTCGTCTTGCGCACGCACGTACAAGACATCCGGCGGCGGAGGGTTGAAACGCGGGAGACGGATGGTCGTGGCAGGCGAAGTGACGGCTGAGGAAGGTACTGGTACGGAGGTGCGCCCCTGCTGAGTGATAACATTGGGGGGGGGCTGGTACGCTCGGGCCAAAGTACTAAGCAAGAAAATTGCCGTCAACCCTAATTTCTGGTGACAAAAGTACCGAAATATGTTAGAGAAAGAGAGCGGGACCTTGTGTCTCAGATGAAGGTAGCAGCCCAAATGAGAACGCTACCACGATATCTAGGCGGTAGGCAAGTAAACTGTCTATCTATTGATGCCCGCGTGAAGGTACTATGAATTGTCGCTATTGTGGCTCGGGGAATCAGTCAGAAGATCATCGTTGTCATCGATGCGGCCGTCGGCTGCACATCGCCATGGCTCGCCCCGCACCTGAACTCTATCCAACTGCTCGGCGGGCAACCGCGTACATGACTACCAGCGCCGTTGCGCACGCAATTTCGCCATCTGTTCGCGGCATCGGAGCCGCGGTGCTGGAAGAAGCAACCCCGGCCCCTGAGGCCGCGCGCCTTGCGCCGCCCTATCAGCCGAAGCTGTTCACAACGCGCGAGCTTGGACGGATCGTCCCGATCGAGTTCTATCAGCGTGAGGCCGCTCCGGTCAGGAGCTCCCGGCCGGCGGCAGCGGCGAAGGCCCGCACCCAGAATCTGTCGGAACTCCAGCAGCAAGCTTTCGACTTCCCCGCTGCGGGAACGCTGACGGGAACGAGTCCGGTAACGGCATCTCAGGCCCGCACGTCGCAGCCCCGTTCCGCACACAGCCGGACATCGCAATCGCGGACATCGCAAGCAATGCTCCGGATCCCGGTGGCGGTACCTCTGCACCGGTTGATCGCCGGTGTGCTCGATGCTTCCATGGTCGTCGCAGCCATCGTGCTGATGGCCGTTACCATTCACATGTTCATCGGCTTGGGTTTTCTGGGCCAATACTGGTTTCCGGCCCTTGCGGGCGCATCCGCGCTGGTGACCTTCGGCTACAAGCTCTTGTGGATTTGGGCGGAAACCGAATCGCCCGGTCTGCGCTGGGTCCAACTGCGGCTTGTGAATTTCGACGGTAGGTCCCCCAACCGCCGGCAGCGCCTGCAACGCTTCGGCTGGTCGGGCGTGAGCTTGATGGCGGGTTGCCTCGGACTGGTGTGGGCGCTGGTGGACGAAGAATCGCTCACTTGGCATGACCACTCGTCAGGGACCTTCCTCACCTGCTTTTCGACTCCGGCGCACCGCTAGCAATTCGCGTAAAGAGTCACTTTGCACATTCAATTCGACGCAACCAATCTGCTTGCCGCCATGGCTGGTGACGAGCACGGTCTTAGCTCGAAGCAGATCGAGTCTGGACGGCCTTTGGCTGTGGCAGCCCTCGGCAGGTTCCGCCGGTCCGTCGAGGACGGCACCTGCGGGTTCCCCCATCTCCCGTTCCAGAAAGCGGAGATCAAAGCGATCCACCAATACGCACAGTCGGTGCGGGGCACCTACGACACCGTCTGTGTCATCGGAATTGGCGGCAGCGCCTTGGGGGCCTGGGCGATCGACTGCGCCTTGCGCGGTCCGCATCCGGTACAGAAGGCATTCTCGAAAAAGAATCCCCGTCTGGTGATCCTGGACAACGTGGATCCGAGCTTTGTCCTGGACGCGCTGGGCTCGATGAACCCCCGCCGCACCCTGGTAGTGGTGATCGCCAAAAGCGGGGCAACCGCAGAAACGGTAGCGGTATTCTTCCATGTGAAGGCGTGGCTCGACAAGGCGCTAGGCCGCAAGGCCCGCCAGAGGGTGCTGGCGGTGACGACGGACGGTCAAGGAGACCTGTACACCTTGGCCCAGGCCGAGAGCTACCAGTGCTTCTACATCCCGAAAAACGTCGGTGGCCGTTTCAGCGTCCTGTCGCCGGTCGGCCTCGTGCCGGCGGCCCTCTGCGGCTTCGACATCCGGAAGCTTTGCAAGGGAGCCGCATCGATGACCAATCTTTGCTGGAAGGAGGCTCCCGCGGTGAACCCGGCTCTTTCCGCGGCCCTCCATCAGTGGCTGAGTTGGCAGCAGCACGGTAAGACAATCCAGGTGGCGTTTCCGTATTCGAATCGACTGTGGGGAATGGCCTTCTGGTTCCGGCAATTGTGGGCGGAGTCCCTCGGCAAACGAGTCGACCGCACGGGCGCGGTGGTGAATACCGGACAGACTCCGGTAGCCGCATTGGGCACCACCGATCAGCACTCACAAGTCCAGTTGTACCGCGAGGGTCCCAACGACAAGCTGTATAGCTTCTGGACGGTACGAAAATTCGACAAACCGGGGCGGATCCCAAAGATCAAGACCG
>JBGSME010000206.1:0-3909 GCA_041740335.1 Bryobacteraceae bacterium
CCGAGCCGGTCTACCGCAACGCCCAATATCTGGTTTACAAGCTGAAAGACTAAGCCCCGACCCAAACGTCAATGCCGAGCTTCTTCATCTCCTCGGCATAGTAACGCCGATGGAGCAATCCCCACTCCTCGGTCCCCTCTGGAATATCGCGCTTCTGCGACTTGATCTTCTGACGCGCCGCCCGATCCACCTTGTCCTCCGCCTGCAGGATCTCCGTGATGATCCGCACAATCTCAAGCCGCGCGTCATTCGCGTTTCGCTTCACTCGAAACAACCGCGACTTCCGCGCCATCTCCATCACCTTGTGCGAAATGTCGTTCACCTTGTCCCGCGACAGCTTCATCGGATCCCCGGTGTCCCGGCCCGCCGCCCGTACCACCTTCCGTTGCGCCATCAGCGTGTTCTTGATCTTCCGGAACATCTCCTGATAGCTGACGCCCTCGCGCCGCATGTATTCCGAATACTGGCTCAGAATCTCCCGAACTTCATCGTTCAGTTGATCCTCCACCATCAGCTCGCCGACGATCACTTCCCCAATCGCATCCGTACACGGGCCCAGTTGCACCGCTTCCAATGTGTGCGGACTCAATTGGTGAACAATCTGACGGGCGAGATATTCTACAAACTCCTTGGGCAGCAGCATCTTGTGGGCGATCAGGCTCCTGAGAGACTCCCTCGATTGGGAAAGTACTCTCTGGTAGTGTAGCGGTCCCGGGAAAATGCTGTCAAATCACTCCACCATGTCCCCATGGTGATTTTCCAGGAATTCCCGGTCGATTGGCTTCCTCCCGCGATACCCTTCATCCGTTCCGTGCCAGTACTCAATATCGTCTTCCCCAAGCCGCCAACACAGTAATACCTCTCGATCCCGATACAGTGTCGGGAAATCGAGCAGCCCGATATCCAGATCCTTGATCTGTACTCCCAACTCGTGAATGTTCTCTATGATCTCGTTCAGCCGCGCCGCCGCCTCCTCCCGCCTCGTCTTATGCCCTACCAGCCGCTCCCGGTCGAGCATCACCCCGCCCATCATCGCCACGTGCTGGTGCATCGCCTGCAGTTCCGTGCTCGCCCGGTCGTGATCTTCCTTCAGTCCGATCGCCTGACGCACATCGCGTGCCACCAACGGCAACAGCTTGCGAGCCTCTTCGATATGGAAATAACGCGGCACCGGATCAGATTCCCGTTATCTGCACAGCAACCGAGCGCGATCGCGGGCCGTCGAATTCCGCCAAAATAATACTCTGCCAAGTTCCCAACAGCACCCGCGCGTTTCGAACCTGCAGGCTCAACGATTGCCCCATCAACATACCCCGAAGATGAGAATGCGCGTTGCTCCGTTCGCAGTCAGATCGCTCCGGATCGTTGTGCTTGTAGTAACGTTCCCGTTCCACCGTCTCCTCGAAGAACTGCTTCACGTCTTCAAGCAGCGCGTCCTGCCATTCGTTCAGAAACAACGCCGTCGTCGTGTGCAGTGACTGTAAGTGGACGATCCCGTCCCGTACTCCGCTCTTACGGACAATCTCGTTCACCCGGTCGGTGATATTCAACAACTCGGTGTGATCGTTCGTGATCCAGTCCACGATCCGGCTCACAATCCGCACGCCGCCGCCTGCTTGCCCGCCGTTCGATTCCACGCTCGGCTCACTCGAAACTGCGGTAGTGGATTCACTCATCGAAGTCCGCCCTCCTTGGCGCGGCCATCGCAAACACGTTTGATTGTAACAGGCGTCATGGCCCCTTCCTCCATCCTGTTCAACGCCCCGCGCCCACCGCCGCCCCATACCGCGCATCCACGTACCCGTTCAAAATCTCGATGAATTCCGCCACGATCCGGTCCCCTCGCAGCGTACACTTCAATTTCCCGTCCACATAAACCGGCGCCACCGGCTCCTCAAACGTCCCCGGTAGCGAGATCCCCAAATGCGCATGTTTGGATTCGCCCGGACCATTCACCACGCACCCCATCACCGCCACATTCAGCTCCTCTACCCCAGCGTGCGTCTCCTTCCACACCACCATCTGCCGCCGCAGATACGTCTGTATCTGATCCGCCATGTCCTGGAAAAACGTGCTCGTCGTCCGCCCGCATCCCGGACACGCCGTCACCTGCGGCGAAAAATTGCGCAGCCCCAGCGCCTGCAGCACCTGCTGGCACACCAGCACTTCCTCGGTCCGGTCCCCGTTCGGCAGCGGCGTCAACGACGCGCGAATCGTATCCCCGATCCCCTCCTGCAGCAATATCGAAAGCGCCGCCGTGCTCGCCACAATCCCCTTGGACCCCAATCCTGCTTCCGTCAACCCCACATGCAGCGCATACTCGCACTGCCCCGCCATATCCCGGTACACCGTCACCAGGTCCTGCACGTTGCTCACCTTCGCGCTCAGGATGATCCGCTCGCGCGGCAACCCATGACGCTCCGCCAGTTCCGCTGACCGGATCGCGCTTGCCACAATCGCCTTCATCGTCACCGTCTGCGCATCCAGCGGCTCGGCCAGCCCCGAATTCTCATCCATCATCCGCGTCAGCAGCGCCTGATCGAGCGATCCCCAGTTCACCCCGATCCGCACCGGCTTGCCGTGCTCCACCGCGCACTCGATCATCGTTTGGAAATTGCCGTCCGTCTTCTTCCCTATATCCACGTTCCCCGGATTGATCCGGTACTTCGCCAGCGCACGCGCGCATTCCGGATACTTCCGCAGCAGGATGTGCCCGTTGTAGTGGAAGTCCCCCACAATCGGAACACGTACTCCGAACTGCCCCAGCGTTTCCACAATGCGAGGCACGGCCCGCGCCGCATCGTCGGTGTTTACCGTCACCCGAACCAGTTCGGAACCAGCCTGCGCCAGCGCCATCACCTGATTTACGGTGCCCGTCACGTCAGCCGTATCGGTGTTCGTCATTGACTGCACCACCACCGGATGCAATCCGCCCACCATCACTCCGCCCACGTCCACCGCCACCGATTTTCGTCTGGGATTGGCCGCCATCAGACCTCCAAGCTCCGATTCTACCAACCGCGACGTCTGTTAATCGAACTGATTCAAGAAATTCATTGGACACCTGTCGTGTAAGGACCGATACTACTCTTGTGACCGGTGCCGCTCGGAGGCGGCTCTCGGTGTCCTATCTCGATCCGCGCGGGATCGCTTCCTCGAAGAACAGCTCCCATTTCTACTTCAACTGGAGGTGTGTCCACATGTTTCGATTTCTTTTCGCAGCCGCTCTCGGCTTCGCCCCGGCGTTCGCCCAGGTCAATTCCTGCGCCGATTCCTCGCCGCACACGATGTTTGACGCAAGTACTCGCGGCGTCCCCAACTTTAACGCCAGCCACCACTACAACAACCCTCGCTACGACGCATCCTGCGTACAGGAAGAGATGAAGCGTTCCCGTGAGACCACCCGCCCCACCTCCCGCTCACCCAGCGCCGCCGTCTCGTTTTCCAGGTTCTCCCACACTCCCCCAAAGGAAGCGGTGAAGCAATACGCTCTCGCTGCCAAAGCACAGCGCCGCGGCGATTCTGACAAAGTAATCGCGCACCTCCGCCGCGCCGTCGCCATCGATCCGGATTTCACCGAAGCCCAAAACAATCTTGGAGCCCACCTGTTCCGCGCCGAATTCTACGCCGAAGCAGCCACTCACTTCGAAGCCGCCGCCAACCAGGACCAGTCTTCTTCGGAAATCTGCGCCAACCTCGCCGTCGCTCTCGCCGCCATTGACCGTGCCTCCGAAGGCGAAACCTGGGCCCGCCGCGCCCTCCGCCTCGATCCCGCAGCACCCAAAAACCAGTACGTACTCGCTTTCGTTCTCGTCAAACAGAAGCGCAACCTGGCCGAAGCGAAAGACCTCCTCGCCGCCGCCGTCGACCGCTTCCCATCCGCCCGCCCGCTCTACGACCTGGTGCGGA
>JBGSME010000207.1:0-5173 GCA_041740335.1 Bryobacteraceae bacterium
ACCAGAAAGCCCAGCCGCATGAAGGGCATCATTCTCGCCGGCGGAAGCGGCACCCGGCTCTTTCCGATCACAGAAGCCGTGAGCAAACAGCTCCTTCCGGTCTACGACAAGCCGATGATCTACTATCCGCTGTCGACCCTCATGCTCGCCGGAATCCAGGACATCCTGGTCATCTCCACACCCACCGATTTGCCGCTATTTGAGCGCCTCCTGGGAGACGGTAGCCGTTTCGGCATTCGCCTCCAATACGCCGCACAACCCAGGCCCGAAGGCCTCGCCCAGGCATTTCATATCGGGCGCGATTTCGTCGCCGGCGGCCCCGCCGCCCTCATCCTCGGCGACAATCTATTCTACGGCCACGGGATGTCCGCACAACTGCAGCGCGCAGCCAGCCGGAAAGATGGCGCGACAATTTTCGGCTACTGGGTACGGGACCCCGAGCGGTACGGAGTGGTGGAGTTCGACAGCACCGGCCGCGCGATCTCGATTGAGGAAAAACCACCCCAGCCCCGCTCCAATTATGCAGTGGTGGGCCTCTATTTCTACGATTCCGCCATCACCGAAATCGCCAGGTCCATTCAACCCTCGGCGCGCGGCGAATACGAAATCACCTCCGTCAACAACGCCTATCTCGAGCGCGGCCAGATCAACGTCGAGTTGTTCGGGCGCGGCATCGCCTGGCTCGACACCGGCACCCATGAGTCGCTATTGCAGGCAGGTAACTTTGTGGAAACCATCGAGCAACGGCAAGGCCTGAAGATCGGCTGTCCGGAAGAGGTGGCGCTCAACATGGGATTCCTCACCCCGGCGCAAGTAACCGAATGCGCACAACGCTACAAGAATTCCGGCTACAGCGATTATCTGTTGAATCTCGTTCGGAACCCCCGGTGAAACCGCCGGTGCGGATCGGCTACGATTGGAACTCTAACCAAAAATGAAACTACTCGTCACCGGCGGCGCCGGCTTTATCGGATCTGCTTTCGTCCGTCTTGTTCTCCGTGAACAACCATCGGTCAGCGTGATCAACCTCGACAAACTCACCTACGCCGGGAATCTGGACAACCTTTCCGAAGTTTCCACGTCCCCGTCCTACCGCTTCGTCCAGGGCGACATCTGCGATCAGAAGCTGGCCGAACAGATCATCCGCGACGAGGCCGTGGATGCGATCGTCCACTTCGCCGCCGAGTCCCACGTCGACCGCAGCATCTTGTCGCCCGCTCCCGTGTTTGAGACGAACCTGCGCGGCACCTTTTCCCTGCTCGAAGCCGCACGGCTCACCAAGCTTTCGCGCTTTGTGCACGTATCCACCGACGAGGTTTACGGAAGCATTGATCCGCCCCATGACGCCGACGAGCAGTATCCGCTCCGTACCAGCAGCCCGTATTCAGCCTCGAAGGCGGGGTCCGATCTGCTCGCGCTTTCCTACCAGACAACCTACAAACTACCGGTGACGGTAACGCGAGCGTCGAATAATTACGGGCCCTATCAGTTCCCCGAGAAGCTGATCCCGCTCATGATCTGCAACGCCCTCGACGACAAGCCACTCCCGGTCTACGGTGATGGCCAGCAGATTCGGGACTGGCTTTTTGTCGACGATCACGCCCGCGCCATCTTCACCGTGCTCGAACGCGGCCGCGTCGGGGAGGCGTACAACATTTCCGGCAACCGCTCCCTACCGAATCTCGAAGTGGTGAAGCGAATTCTCCAAGCCACCGGAAAACCGGAATCGCTCATCCAATGGGTGACCGATCGCCCCGGTCACGATCGCCGCTACGCTCTCACCAGCGCCAAGTTGGAAGCGGAAACCGGATTCGTACCGTCCATGCAATTCGAGCAAGGCCTGCAATCGACTGTCGATTGGTACCGCACCAACACCACCTGGGTGGACCGAGTCCGTTCCGGCCAGTATCGCCAGTTCTACGAAGACAACTACGGCAATCGGCCCGCCTGATTATCGAAAACGAATCTGGCGCAGATAGTCGAACGTCAACGGCACCTGCTTGGGCGCGTCCAGACTCTCGTCTTCAATGTAATACCGTTTCACGCCCGCGCGGTCCGCGGCGCGCAGAAACCGAACCCAGTCGATCTGGCCGGTTCCCAACGCCACACTCGTCTCATCCGGCGCTTTGCCAGTAGTCACACCCGTGGGTGTTCCCTTTGCGATGTCCTTCAGATGCACCAGCGAAAATCGCTTCGGAAAGCGTTCCATATACGCCACCGGATCGCCGCCTCCATGGGCCACCCAAAACACATCGAGTTCGAACTGCACCAGGCCAGGATCGGTTTCCTCCATCAGTACATCGAAAAGGGTACGGCTGCCCTCCCGCACAAATTCAAACCCGTGGGGATGATACGCAAACTGCAGCCCCGCGGCTTTAAGCGCCGCCCCCCAGGTATTGAAGTCCGCCGCAGCCTTGCCCGCGACCTCGCGCGTCAGCGCGCCGCGCCGCGGAATACCGGCGGCCAAAACATAAGTTGCGCCCAATGCCTTGGCGTCGGCAATCACCGAATCCATATCGCTGGCCAACCGCGGATACGACGTGATATAGCTCGAACACGTCAACCCGTTCTGGTCCAGCAAGCCGCGGAACGCGGATACCGTCCGTCCATAGAAGCTCGCGGTTTCCACGTCCGTCACTCCCATCGCGCGCACCATCGCCAATGTCCCCGGAAGATCCTTGGCCAACTCGCGACGATACGTCCATAGCTCCATGCCGAGTGTCCCGGCGAAAGATCCGCGCGCCGCCGTACCGTTGTTCAGCCAAACATCCACCCGTGGCGGCGCTCCCCACGTATACGGCTTGCCGAGCACATCCAGATCTCCATCGCCATCAAGATCGGCGAGACGGCCCTCATGCCAACCGCGGCCGGTGGTGAAAACCGTGTTCCGGAACCGGCCGCGCCCATCGCCAAACAGGATCCACGATTTGGCGCCGGGATGATCGTCGTTCGCGCCATTGCTCCATTTCGCCATCTCAGCCGCAAAAATATCGAGATGCCCGTCGCCGTCCACATCCCCCACATCCAGCGTGTGACCGTGCACCATATCCTGCCCCAACAGATCCCTCCCATGCCAGCACGCCTCCGCCTCAGGATCCCCACGGCACTCGTACAACTGCAATGGACCACTACCGTCTCCCGGTGCAATCACCACCTCGGCCGCCTTGCCCTGACGAAACTTCCCTGCCCGGATCCTCCCGCCGGTCCGGCTAATGCGGATCGCTTTGAACTTGCCGTCCGGCTGCAGCTTGAACCAATAGTTACCCGCCAGTAGATCCGTTCGTCCATCGCCGTCGACATCGAACGTATCCAGCCCTTCGGCGTACAAGGCAGCCTTCGCCACACCCTCGCCGGCCTCGCCCGAAAAGATCGCTTCGAGCGGCCAATTCGGCGCTGCCCTGGGATCCGGCGGTATCGTCGCCAGGTACAGCGTCTTCGCCTTCTGGTTCCAAAAGACCAACTGCGCCTTACCCGTGCCCTTGAAATCCGCGAAAATCTGATCGTGATGTTGCTTGGCGCCTTCCTCTTTGATGACGTGCCGGCGCCACGGCACAGCGGCGTCAAAATCAGGAGCCGGATTCTCCCACCACCAAAGTTGGTTGCCCCTGGCGTCGGCGCCGAAAACGATATCGAGGTCCCCGTCGCCATCGATATCGTGGGCCGCGCCGCCGGCTTCCATCGTAAGGAACTCGTTCTCGATCACGTACTGTAGCCATCCATTCCCCGCGCGCCGGAACCACACCAGCGCCGGAGCCTTCACGCGAAAGCTGATCACGAAATCTTTCGCGCCGTTCCTGTCGAGATCGGCTACCAGAACGCCGGTCTGCTGGTGCGATCCGCCGCGCACCACCGGAATCTCACCGCGAGTGCTGGACAAATGCGTCCATCGAATGGCGGGCGGCGCGGCAAACATGGCGGCCGCCGACGCAAGCGCAACCCAGAACCTCATCTACCGCTTCACCCACACCGGAGACGACCACCCCACATGCCCGTTCTTCTGCTCGGCGCGGACATAGTAGAAATGCTCGCCCGAAAGCGTCTCGTTCTCGCGGTAACGCAGTTCATAGGATTCCCCATTCGGCTCCCGCGAGTAAATCACCTTGTTGTCGCGCACCACCACTACCTCTTTCAACTCGGCTGACCCGGCAATACTGGCCACCAATTCGGGGGCCGATCGCGCGGTCACAATATCGCCCTGCAGGTACGTCTTCCCATCCACCGACACGCGGTAGTCCATGATCATGTTCGTCGTCGCGGCATAGGTGTGCCGCTTGCGCATCGCGTCCAGCAGCGCTTCGCGCGATCCATCCTCGGCGATTATCGCCGCATAGGATGTGTGCGTCGAGACGTGATCCGACGATGCCTGTACACCAAGCTTGTATCCCTTTGCCCACGCGTTCGAAACGAAGCCCAAGGGACGGTAACCGCCGGCCCACAACTCGGTGCGCTTCTCCGTCGGCGCAAGCGGCGCGCCTTCCTGTTCGGCGCTGGTGCGCGCGCCCTGATAGATCTCGACAATCGGCTCGAGGTCCGGATCGTTGTCCCGCCAGTCGGTGCCCATGTTCGTGTGCGACGTGTGCGAAGTTGCGATGCCGTTGTACTTCCGCAGTTGCGGATACAATACCGGCCCGGTGCTGTTCTGGCGCTCCTCGGCGGTAATGTGAAAAATCGGCACGCCGCGCTTGGCGAAAATCAGGTTGCGATGCCCGTTGGGATAACTCAGACTGCGCTCGGTACCGAAAAGCCCGGTAAAGAATCCCGACGCATGAAACATGTCCGCCGACTTCTGCAGACGCCACCAGGTGTAGTCGGAATATTCGGCGCTGATCTGCCCGGACTGGTGATCGGTGACGGCAAGGTAATCCATCCCGGCCGAGTCGATCGCATACCGGTAAGCGTCTACAAGCGTGCCATCGCCGGCCCCATCGAGCGAGATCTCGGTATGCCGATGCATGTCGCCGCGATAGATGTGATACGTCTTTCCGCCCGCCGTGATCGCGTGGCTCCTCAGAGCGGCGATCTGCGCGGCTTCCCGCGGCTCCACCGGACCCCGGGCGGGCGGCTCAGCCGGAAGCGGAGCAAGCTCAACCGAAACCGCTTCATCCGATCGCATCCGCAAAAAAGTAATCTCGTTCTGCTGTGGATTGTTGCCAAAGTTCGGGCCGCCCCCCAG
>JBGSME010000208.1:0-4625 GCA_041740335.1 Bryobacteraceae bacterium
AGGTCGTAGCCGGCGGTGCGATGATACTGGATCATTTCGGGCTCATTGGCGTCGATGGCCATGTTGCCGGGGGCGGGCGGGAACAGGTCCGGGTTGGGATAGTCGCGGCTGCCTTTGTGGTCGCGAATCCACTGGCAGATATCGTGAGGGTTCATGAACGAGGCGACCATCAGGAAGGGGCTGGAGCGCTGCGCGTTGGCGCGGAGCCAGCCGGCGCAGCGATCGGCGAGAGGCGCGTCCATATTTTTGCCGAGCGCACTGCCGCCGATGAGTTTGGTGAAACCGGTCATGCCGTCGAAGCTTTTCGGCAAATGCCATTTGCCGCCATAGACGGTTTCATAACCCGCGCCTTGAAAAAGTTCGCCCATTGTAGGCATGCCTGGGGCGATCGAGTTGCCGTTGATGCGGACGCCTGTTTCATGGGGCATGCGCCCTGTAAAAATGCTTCCGCGGGAAGGGGAGCAGACCGGGTAAGTGGCGTAGGCTTCGGCGTAGCGCATGCCGTTGGCGGCGACTGAATCCATGGCGGGAGTCTTTAGCCATGGGTTTCCGGCGCAGGAGAGCGCGGTGTGGGTTTGCTGATCGGTGAGTATCAGGAGAAGGTTGGGGCGGGACTGAGCCTGGAGAAGGGCGGGGAACCCGGCTGTGGCGGTTGCGCCGAGGAATGCTCGTCTATCCATTTCGCCATTCTCTCGCAAAGCCGGCGATTGCGCTTACTATGGAATTTCCACTCCAATATGACACCACCAATTGCGAAGAAGGTTCCGGTTCGGCTCGAGAGGCACGGCGACGTCCGCGTGGACGATTACTTCTGGCTTCGGGATCGGGAGAATCCCGAGGTTATCGAATACCTGGAAGCGGAGAACGCATACACGGAAGCCATGCTGGCGAATACCGAACCGCTGCGCCAGACGTTAGTGGA
The DNA here is from genome assembly GCA_041740335.1 of Bryobacteraceae bacterium. GTDB lineage: Bacteria > Acidobacteriota > Terriglobia > Bryobacterales > Bryobacteraceae > DSOI01. The sequence goes on from JBGSME010000208.1 coordinate 923, forward strand.
AGAATTCAAGGCGCGGATCAAGCAGACCGATGAGTCTGTGCCGTACCGGAAAGACGGCGCTTATTTCTATACGCGTACCGAGGCCGGGCGCGACTATCCGTTGTACTGCCGGAAGCTGGCGTCGCTTGACGCTCCGGAAGAGATTCTGGTGGACGTGAACGGGATCGCCGAGGGACACGATTTCTGTTCGGTGGCATCGCCGCAGACGACGACCGATCAGCGGCTGATGGTTTACGCGGTTGACTTGGTGGGCCGCCGCGTTTACGACTTGCATTTCCGCGATCTTCACAACAACGAGACTTTGCCCGATGTGATTCTGCAAGCGACGCCGAACGTTGTGTGGGCGGCGGACAACCGTACTGTGTTTTATGTGCGGCAGGATGCGGAAACGCTGCGTCCGTACCAGGTGTTCCGGCACGCGGTGGGCACCGATCCAGCGAGTGACGCGCTGGTTTATCAGGAGGACGATGAGACGTTTGGGGTTGGCGTGGGGAAGACGAAATCCGGCGAGTATATCGTGATCGCCGCGGCTCACACGATCACTACAGAGATGCGTATATTGCGTGCGTCGGAACCGGAAGGCGAGTGGCAGATATTTTTACCGAGGAAACGCGGGCACGAGTACGGGGTGGATCACGCGGGCGGCGAGTTTTACATACGCACCAATCATCAGGCGCGCAATTTTCGACTGATGAAGACGAGCGGCCCGGAAGGCGGGATCGACGCGTGGCAAGAAGTATTGCCGCATCGGGACGATGTATTTCTAGAAGATTTCGACCTGTTCCGGGATCACATGGCGGTGACGGAACGGAAGGATGCGCTGCTGCATCTGCGGATCATGCCACGCGACGGAGCCGACCACTATCTGGATTTCGGCGAGCCAGTGTATGTGGCGTATACGTCGGCGAACTTCGATTACGACACAGCGATGCTGCGTTACGGGTATTCGTCGATGACCACGCCGCCGTCAACCTTTGACTACGACATGGCGAGCCGTGAGCGAGTGTTGTTGAAGCGAGACGAGGTGGGCGGCGGATTCGATCCGGCGAACTACCGGACCGAACGAGTTTGGGTAAAAGCAAGGGATGGGGTCCGGGTGCCAGTTTCGCTGGTGTATCGCGTGCCTTTCGAGAGGGAGGGGAAGCGTCCGTTGGTGCTGTACGGGTATGGATCCTACGGGCACAGTCTGGACGCGGCGTTCAATCCGTACCGGATCAGTCTGCTCGATCGGGGTTTTGTGTGGGCGATCGCGCACATTCGCGGCGGCGAGGAACTGGGCCGCCACTGGTACGAAGCGGGCAAGCTGATGAACAAGAAGAACTCGTTCACCGACTTTGTGGACTGCGCGGAGTTTCTTGCGGCGAAAGGTTATGGGGGGCGCCTTTATTCGTGGGGCGGTTCCGCCGGCGGGTTGTTGATGGGCGCGGTGATGACGATGCGTCCGGATCTGTTTGCGGGCATGATCGCGGAAGTGCCGTTTGTGGATGTGGTGACGACCATGCTTGACGATTCGATTCCGTTGACCACGAGCGAGTACGACGAATGGGGCGATCCGAACGATAAGGCCTTTTACGATTACATGCTGAGCTACTCGCCGTACGATCAGACCAAGCCTGGCGCGTATCCGCACCTGCTGGTGACGAGTGGTCTGCATGACTCGCAGGTGCAGTATTGGGAGCCTGCGAAGTGGGTGGCGAAGATGCGGGCGATCCGTGAGAACGGGAATCGGCTGTTGCTGCATACGGAGATGAAGGCGGGCCATGGCGGCTTGACGGGGCGCGAGGACCGGTACAAGGAGACGGCGCTTCGGTATGCGTTTTTGATCGATCTAGAGGCTTAGGACATTGGGTTCGCTGGGGGGAACGAAGCCAAGCGTTCCCGGGCCGGATGTTCTTTATGGTGAACAAGTTTGGCTCGGGAGGCGTTGGCTTCGTCCCTTCATTTTTCGGTTGCCTATCCGACATTCAGATTTCAAAGAGCTGCGCTGGTTCCAGCCTGCGATGTCATTGTCGGATGGCGTGCCAAGGGTCCTGCAAACCCGAAACGGGGATGTGGTTTGGAATGTGCTGATTGTGGATTTCGATGTTCTGTGAATGGTTGTGGTGGGCCAGCGATTGGATCTTCAAAAGTTCCGGGGCAATGTGGGCCGATGGATTCTCGAACTATTCGGAGGATCCACGACAATGCACGATAACCGGGTGTCTGTGATTCCGCAGTGCTCGGAAAAAGAAAGCTGCTTCTGCGGCTACGGCAGCTTGTTGAGATGGGATCCCGCCGACGACCGTTGCGTTGCCGGGGAAGCCCTGTTGGACAACCAGCCGGAGTTGAAAACGTGGCGCTTGTCAGGTGAGCTAATCGCGGTGGCGCAGCGGACCGGTTCCGACAGGGTTTAGTAGCCCTTCTGCTTGTCGACCACGTTCACGAGGGGCTGGCCTTCGGCGAAGCGGCGGATGTTTTCCTTGACGGTGCCGAGCATGCGATCGCGATCCATGTCGGACCGTCCGGCGATGTGAGGGGTGACTATGGCGTTGGGGAACTTCCAGAGTGCGTGGCCTTTGGGAAGGGGCTCAGGATCGGTGACGTCGACACCGGCGCCGACGATGCGCTGGGAATCGAGCGATTTGACCAGACCGTCGATATCGTAGATGCCTCCGCGGCTGACGGCGATGAAGTAGGAGCCTTTTTTCATTAGCTCGAATTGGCGGGGGCCGACCATCTTGTGGCTCTTCGGGGTGTGGGGAGCGGAGATGAAGAGTACGTCGGCGTCGGGGAGCACGCTATCGAGCATGTCGGGTTTCACGGTCTTGACGATGAAGGGCGAGAACGGGATGTCATCGGGATCGACGCAAGTTACTTTCATGCCGAAGGCCCAGGCGCGGAGAGCGATCTGGGATCCGATGCCGCCGCAGCCGATGATAACGGCCTTTTTGGTGTTCAATTCGATGCCGGGGAACTTCTCGCGACGCCAGTTTTCGTCTTTGCGGTCATCGGAGTAGACGTGAAGGTTGCGGGTGAAATAGAGCAGCATGGCGAGGGCGTGGTCCGCGATTTCGGGGCCCTGGACGATTTGGTTGTTGGTGAGGATGGCTTTGGAGTCGCGAAGATCGTTGCCGCCAGAAAGATGGAGGACGCGTTCGACGCCGGCGCTGGTTACCTGGACCCATTCGAGTTTCTTGGCCGCCCGGACCATTTGCGGAGTGATGTTGCCGCCGATGTAGGCGTCGGCATCGGCGATTTCGCTCATCGTGTTCTCTTGGGTGACTGGGATGAGTTTCACCTTCGATGAGACGGATTGCCAGTCGGCGATGACTTCGGGAGGCTGGCCGGAAACGAGGATTTTCTTTGTCTGCGCGGAGCAGACGAGAACGGCGGAAAGGAGTACCAGGAGGATTCGCTGCATGGGAGAGATTATACCGCAGGTTGGCGCGGTGCGGGAATCCGGATGAAATCTTCGGGCCGCGGAAAATCAAAGAGGGGGGCAGGCCCAGGGATTATCCGCCCCCCGGCGTCCGGCGCTTGCGACGCAAGGCCGCGGGGTACGCGCCGGCGCGAACTGCAAGGACCGTATTAGATCGCGCCCGGGTTCTTGTAGGTAGCGCGATCGTAGACGAGGCCGACGGCGGCACCGATGGCAGCACCGACGATTGCGCCTTTGGCGCCTTTTCCGGCGGCTTGGCCAATGGCTGCTCCGGCGGCGGCTCCA
>JBGSME010000209.1:0-2903 GCA_041740335.1 Bryobacteraceae bacterium
ATCTCATGCACGGCGAGCCGCAAGATGTTGCGATCGACGGCCGGCATGCGATCCAGGCGCCAGTGTTCGGAATGCTTGGCGATCATCTCGTCCAATTCGGCGGCCATCGCGGCGGTGCCGCGCGCCAGGTCGTCGGCGAAATGATCGCGCTCCGACTGGGGCTCCCCTTCTTCGTTGGACAGAGATTCGTAAAAACCGTCTAAGGCCTGTTCGATGGGGATCCGCTGCATGTCCCAGGCGAAGAGGTTTTGCAGAGCTTGCTGTCGCGACCGAAAGCGCGAGGGCATCTAGGAGTCAGTCCGCAGGCGGCGCATCAGGTTCGCCATCTCGATTGCCGACAAAGCCGCATCGGCGCCTTTGTTTCCGCTTTTGGCGCCGGCACGGTCAATGGCCTGTTCGAGTGTATTGGTGGTGAGGATGCCAAAACCCACAGGAACTCCGTGTTGGGATGCCACCTGGCCCAGGCCCTTGGTGGCTTCTCCGGCCACATAGTCGAAATGCGGCGTCTCGCCGCGAATCACGCAGCCGAGACAAATCAGCGCGTCGTGGCGTTTCCGGCGGGCGAGTTCCGCCGCCGCTACCGGCATCTCCCAGGCTCCGGGCACGCGGACCAGATCAATGTCGGATTCGGCGCACCCGTGGCGAACCAGAGCGTCGCGCGCTCCGTCGAGCAATCGTTCGGTGATGAAGCTGTTAAACCGGCTGACGAGGATGGCGACTTTGAGCCCGGTGGCGTCAAGCCCGCCTTCGTAGATGTTGTTCGGCATGAAGTGTCAGGGGAAGCAGGAAGCTCTGCTTACACCTTCACTTTATCGTAATCGAAACGCTCGTTCACCAAGTGATACAGCGGCTCGCCGTCGCGCTGCAGATAGTAGGTCTTCAGCGGGGTGCGGGCAAAGTCGGTAAGCTTGCGCTTCACCGGCTGACCATCCACCCATTCGTACACGTCCACTTCCCAGGGATTGAACGTGTCGAGCATCCCGCGCTCCTTGGCGATGCGGAACAGGTTGATGTTGCCGGGCTCATGGCCGCCAAGGTACATGCCGATCATGTCGAGCCGGAACCGGTCTTTCCCGAACATCAACAGGTTGGTCAGATAGTCGTTGCCGACGCCGAAGCCGTCGCCATCGCGACCGTAAATGCCTTCAATGATACTGAGCCCGGGATTCAGCACCTGGGTGTTGTCGCACGTTTTGTGCGCCCAGATCTCCTGATTGATGGGCGCCAGCTTGGCACGGGAATCGTAACGGGCGTAGCCGAGCTGCTTGTGATTGTCGAAGTAGCGGCCCACGCGCTGTTCCACATTGGTGTGGATGTGGTCCCGCATGAAGTCCGGCACACCGGTCACCATCTGCCAACCGGGACAGAAGCGAACATAGGGCTTCACGACGAGCCCTTGGACGTTCTTCGTGGAAAGCGTCATGCACATGCCGTGGGACTTCCACTTGGCGATGTTCAACAACCATGTGTCGGGTTCGTTGATCGGAGCGTAGTGAGGGATATGGGAATAGACGACCGGGTCAGGGACCTTCGTCCACGTCATTTCGTAGCCATCCCGGAAATTGCGCGCGCGGCGGTCCGGCTCATTCACTTCCACGCCATGACGGTCATTGATATCGGCGAGTCCGCGAAAATTCCAGGTGTGGAAGTTATTCGCTTCGAGGAAATAGAACTTGCGGAGGCCCAGTTCCTTGAGGCCCATCAGGATGCCTTCGTAGAATTGCGGATCGGTACCCGTGCCCCAATTCTCTTCGTTGGGCCGCTTGTTGCGGACGCTAGTGAAGTTCGGCTTCAGGATCACGCGATGGGAAATCGGCACGCCGGCCGTTTCCGCCCGCAGGAAAACGTCCCGCGCGAATTCGATGCCCTCGCGCAGTTTCGCCGCTTCGTCCATCTTATGGGGGACCTTGGTCCTTTTGATAAAGATGGCTTTGGGGTTAGCTTCAATAAAAGGATGCACGGTGAAGTGCGACTTCGGCATCCGGGCCGCCGGAGCCCCTTCAAGATGAAGCGGTGCCAGCCCCGCCGCGGCGGTGCTGAGGAAGTGACGTCTGCTGAGATCCATAAGAAGAGCGGTCTCCTTTGCGTGCTTCCAGTGTACACCCGGACGGCTCGCGGTTCGATTGAGGGAAATGCTCTAGATTCAAAAACGGATCGAGAGTAAGGCGTCGGTTTGGTTGCCTCCGTTGTAGTTAGGTCCCCAATAGGTGAATCGAACCTCCGGAATCAGGGTGAAGCGGCCCACACGAATGGAGACGCCGGCCGCGGCGGCCGCTCCCGCGTCCCCGGAGTAGCTGGAGGATTTGTGGATCTCGGTACGTTGCGTTGCGCCGGGCGGGTCAAAGAAGAGCAGTTCGTTCGACGACTTCGTTCGCGAGCCGCGAAGTGAGAATCCGGCGCCGGCGAACGGCCGCCACGTTCTATGCGAACTTCCGAAGTGGTAGTTTCCAATTACCGGTAGCTCGACGCTGTGAATGCGGACATCGCTGCGGGTAAAGAGGGGTCCTTGGATCTGAGACGGGTCGAACTCGGGCGGGAGCCTGAAGGGGCCGAAACTCGTACCGGTTCGCTGATACAGCGGGTTGATGGTCACCACGAAATGTTCGGCGAATGAGAGGTCGACCCGCGGCCCGATCGTGAAACGAAGCGAGTCCGAGTTCGGGAAGACGGTCTTAACCGGAAAGCCGGCTGTGAGGCCGAGGTTGATCTTCGGAGCTTGCGCCTGCGCGGCGGCAACGGCCAGGACAAAGATGGCAAGAAACGTACGACAGGACATATGCGTGCGATGGCTGCCGGGCGAGCACAGTTTCCTGGAAAATCGAATTTAATTCGTGCCAATTATTCACAGGTGTGGCCGCGTTGGACCGGTCGCGCCGGGGCAGAACTTCGGATAGAGTAATGAG
>JBGSME010000210.1:0-2961 GCA_041740335.1 Bryobacteraceae bacterium
GGCTTTTGCGCGCCCGTGCGCGCAACCTCAACACCGTCGATACGCAGCACCGCCGCGCCGCGCGCGCGTAACCGAACGATCCATTTGCCGGACGCTGGTGCGCGTTCTTCCACGGCGCGCAGCACGAACGGCGTCGAACGATCTTGCGGGATCGCTTCGCCGGAGTACTTCACCGGTAGATGCACGAATCCGAGCGCGGCTTCGCTGTATCTCATGACAGGTTCGCCGGTCGGGTTCAACTCCTGGCCGGCGGGCACACTCTCATGGATTTCCACCTCGGCCCCGAAGATCGAAATCGCGGCAAACAAGGCCGCCCAAGCCAACCGGATCGGCAGTAAGTGCATCGTAGCTTCCCTAAGTGAGGTTGCTACTGTTGTACTACTGTTCCCGCCACCGCATCAACTGGATGCGGCTCCGCAAGCACCCGCTCCGCCAGCGCCACCGCTCCCAACACCGCCACCGCCGACGTTACGTAGATCCACGGATACCCGAATCGCGACGCCACCGCTCCCGCCAGCAGCGAACCCACGCCCAGAAACAGATCGGCAAAGGCCGTAAGCACGCCCATGCCGGACGCGCGGCGCGAGTCATCGATACGCTGCAACACGAACGACGCTACAGACGGCCACGGGAACGAAAATCCGAATCCGATCAGCGCGGCCGCCAGAATCGAAACCGGCGCCGGCGGTGCGCTCGCAAGCAACAGCAGTCCGGCGATCATAATCGCGCTGCCGGTATGGAAGATCTTCCGCGCGCTCATCCGATCCGGCAGCCCGCCCAGGAAAAATCGCGAGACCAGCACCATTCCCGCATACGCGGCGAACGCCGTTCCGCCGCAATTGCCTCGATGCGCCAGATGTAGCACCACAAAGCCGGCAAGCGCCGGATGGTGCATGTTCACCAGCCCGAGCACAATTCCCGGACCCACGGCTTCGCGCGGAATCCACGACGCTTTTCCCTGCACCCGCCGGAAGCTATATGTCTCCGGCAGAAAACACACCGCGGCCATCGCCGGCACGGGCGATAGCAGCAGCAGCCACGCTGCGCGGTCGAACGTCCCGAGCCATTGCCCGATTACCGGACCGATCGAGATGCCGCCCCAGATACCCGTGCTCAAAAACGTGAGCGATCGCGCCCGCCGCGTAGGGTCGCCCAGTTCGACGATCCACGTGCCCGCTCCCGCAAAAAGGAACGCTTCGCCAATACCATGAAGCACTCGCCCGGCGAACACGCCGCCTATGCCGGCGGGCGCCAGATACATGCCGCCGGAAAGCGCGCAGAGGCCCAGCCCGGCGAGGAAGGAGTACTTGCGGCCATAGCGGTCCGTGATCGGGCCCGAAAGAAAGCGGCTGGCCAGCGCGGTGAACGAAAAAATTCCAATCACCAGACCCAATACGAAGTCAGATTGGCCAAGGTCGTTGCGCACGTGTGGCGCAAGCACCGGTACCACGGCTCCCACTCCGAGAAATCCGAGGAACGCGGAACTCACAACAACCCAGAAGGCGGCGCCAAACCGGCGCCCGGAAGACCCCATTCACCCCTATTGTAGCGGTACGATGAGACGTTCCCTATGAAGATCACCGCCGTGCGGACCGTTGTCGTGAACGCGCAAATGCGCAATTGGGTTTTCGTGAAAGTGGAAACCGATCAGGACGGACTATGGGGCTGGGGCGAGGCGTCCCTCGAATGGAAGACGCGCGCGGTGGCCGGTGCGGTAGAGGACTTCGCGCCGATGATCCTCGGTGAGGACCCCGCCCGCATCGAACATATTTACCAGAAAATGTATCGCCAGTCGTTCTGGCGTTTGGGTGTCATCGGCATGAGCGCGATCTCCGGAATTGAGCAAGCGCTTTGGGACATTCGCGGCAAAGCCCTCGCCGTGCCCGTGTATCAACTGCCGGGCGGGCGCGTGCGGGATCGCGTCAGAATGTACACGCACCTCGGCGGCGGAGACATGAAGGCGGTGTACGAAACCCAGGATGCCGCCGATCCGGCGCCGATGGTGGAGCTCGCGCAAAAGGTTGTGGCCGATGGCTATGGCGCCGTGAAGGTGCTGCTGACCCCACCCACCGAAACACTCGCGCGCGCCATCGAACTCAACACCGCGGAACGCTTCATGCGAGCGCTTCGCGAGGCCCTCGGCGACGGCATCGACATCATGGTGGATTGCCATGGTCGCCACTTCCCCGGCAATGCGCTCGAATTCCTGAAGGTGCTCGCCCCCTACCGGCCCTACTTTGTGGAAGAGCCTGTGCCCCCGGAGAATGTCGATGCAATGGCAGAAGTGCGCCGCGCATCGCCGGTCCCGATCGCCACCGGCGAACGGTTGGTCACCCGGTTCGGGTTCCGTGAGGTTTTCGAAAAGCAGGCCTGCCACGTCATCCAGCCGGACCTCTGCCATTGCGGCGGATTGTGGGAGGCAAAGAAGATCGCGGCCATGGCGGAGACATACTACATTGGCGTTGCGCCGCACAATCCGTTGGGTCCGGTGGCCAACGCCGCCGCCCTGCATTTCGCACTCAGTACACCGAATTTTCTGATTCAGGAAGACATGCTCGCCGACGTCCCTTGGCGGTGGGATGTGGTGAAGCACGATCTCAAGACCCGGGACGGATACTGGCTCCCGTGCGACGCGCCGGGGTTGGGCGTGGAAGTGGATGAGGCTGCGGCGAAGAAGCATCCGTTCCACCAGGAAGTGCTGCACGCAACCACTGTCCGCGCGCACGATAACGCTGTACTAGACTGGTGACAATGTTACGACGGCTTCTCGCCATCGGCGCGGGTATCTTGACCGCGGTTCTCACCGTTGCCATTGTGGAAGGTATCGGCCACGCGATCTTCCCCCCTCCGCCAGGACTCGACATTTCCGATCCGGAAGCGCTGAAGACTCTGATGCCGATCATCCCCACCGGCGCCAAGGCGTTCGTTGTTATGGCCTGGGCGCTGGGCAGCCTGATCGGC
>JBGSME010000211.1:0-4028 GCA_041740335.1 Bryobacteraceae bacterium
GCCTTCCACGAAGAACACCTCGAGCACCTTTTCATGCATGATCGGGCCGTGACCGAAATAACCGCTTTCACCGAACAACTCACCATGGTCGGAAGTGATGGTGACATAGGTATTCTTCGGCGCAACGTCAAAGAGCTCTTCCACCACGGTGTCCAGATACTTCACGGCGCCGATCTGGCGCTGGCGCAATTCCTCGAGCTGACGGCGCGCGAAGGGCCTGGTATGAGAGCGCAAAAGCTTGCCGCCCACCACATGATCGTCCAGGTGCTTGAAGACGCCGTGCACGCCGCTGATGCGCGGCCACTCATTTTCGGCTTCGTCCGGTAGCGCGTATGGGTAGTGAGTTTCCCCCACATTGAGCAGGTAGAAGGAAGGGTAGTCGCTCGAAAACTTCATCTGGCGGATCATCGCGCGCATATCGTTGTGGCGCTCCATCAGGCGATACTCGTCGAAGCCGCAGTTGAGGATCGTGGCGGGGTTCAGCACGGGAAGCGATACCATCGCGTGCGTCCGGTAGCCCAGCCGTTGCAAAAGCACCGGCAGCGAGAGGCGCGGGACGAAAGACCGGAACTGAATCTCGCCCCCACCGCCCAGGCGTTCGTTGAACTTCAGGAAATCCTGCTGATAGTAGTCAGAGGCGAGCACACGCCGTGGACTGGAATGCGGCATCAGGCCCATCAGCAGATTGAAGTGTGAGGGAGCGGTCCAGGATGCATACGACCAACGCTTCTCCACTTTTCCGAGCTTGCGGATTGTCCTGGGGCGGGCGGCCAGAAACGAATCGTGACGGCAACTGTCGAAAACGATCAGAATGTAATTGTTGAATTCGCTTCTGCCGCGCATCTGTCTCATTATCGTGCCAGCGGCTGGGTGTCGCGCAGGCGCCCGCCTGAAGGGTGGGCCGTCGAAGCCGTCGAGGTGTCCCGCGCGCGCCCTCTTCCTGGGCGCCACCATCCGGGCGCCGCACCCTGGGCCGGCTCGCAGGCGTTTACTTCGCCAAGTTGAGCACCGGCGTCTCGAAACCGTCGATCCGATTCCTGTCCAATTGAATTTGCCGGGCCTCTCTGCTGATCCGCACGCCGACGCGGCTGGCGGGTTTCCGCGTCTCAAGGATCGTATTGCCTTGGAGAGTAACCATCGCTGTCACGCCTTCGATGTCAACGGCGACGCCGTCGTCGGTGCCGCTATCCACCACACGGTTGGCTTCGATCCGGTTGCGGCTCGGTGAGAACGCCGGGCCATGTTCCTGCCTCAGGTACACCCCGGTCTTTCCACTCCGCAGCACTTCGTTCCGCCGTACGATGTTGTCGGTATCGTTGTGTCCAATCGACACTCCAAACCTCCGGTTGTCGAGCATCTGATTATGCTCCACCAGTGCCCACTTCACGCCCCAGCAGAAGAAGAACCCGATATCGTTACGTTCCAGTTTGCAACCCGTCACCACTGAGCGCTGTGAGCCCGAGCCGGGATGTAGCCCGTAGCCGGCATGATCGTGGCTGTGACAGTCTTCGACTCGCACATCGTGACACACCTGCCAACTGATGCCATCCCCGTTAAAATTGCGCGCCACCACCTGACGCAACCGGATGTGGTTGCTCTCTCGCAAGAAGATGCAGCCAACATAGTTTCCGTTGAGGAGGCTGTTGTTGGCGCGGTTGCCGTCCAGTGAGATGTTCTCTATGGCCACATCTTTCACGCGGTAGCCGTCGAACAAGGCGAACAGAGTGGAAGCGTCGGCGCCTTCTTTCGTCCAAAAATTCTCCACCAGCATCTCGTTCAGCTTGAAGCGGCTTCCGCTCCGCGCCACCAAGGTGCGTTTGTAGGTATCGAAGCTGCCGTTGTTGGGATTGCGCGTGGTGAGCACAATCCCATCGCCTACTTGAAAGCCAGCCGGGTCGACCAGCGTCACCTCGCGCTCATACCAATCGGAGTTTTCGGCGAGTAAGGTTTTTACCGACGGCTCTTTGATGCAAACCGAGTCGGCGCCGCTGCCTACGATCCGCACACCGGATCGCAGATTCACCGCATTGCGGAAGCGGTAGTTGCCGGGGAGAATCCGTACGGTGCCGCCGCCCAGGCCCGCCACATAGTCAACGGCAGCTTGTATCGCCCGATGATCCGAGCCAACCAAATCCGCCTTCTCGGGGCCAACCGTGACTTCCACGCCCTGCTCCCAAACGGGCTCGACCACGTCGCCCGCGGTGGCCCGCGGCCGCGTAACTTCGGGTGCCTGTGGAATCGTGTCCGCGGCTGCCAACAAAGAAGAAGTGGATGCCAGAAAGGCGCGCCGGTTCATTTCTTCGTGTGTCCTCGCTAACGAGTTTAGCGCTACCCTGAAATTCATGTTGCTCCTGGCGCAATCACGAGCCTTTCATCGTGACCAGGAAAACTCTGGCCCGGCTGTTGCCGTTCCCGGCCGACGCGAACTTGTGAATGCTGCCGGTGGCCATGAAACGGGAGAAGCCGGGTTTTTTCCCGTGCTTGCCCCGGCAAGAAACACTTTAGGAGACATCGTGGGCTTGGTCGAAGTGGCCGCCCGCACGAAGCCGGATGCTCATGAAAACGTCAAATAAGATCGCATTGCTCGTGTGGATCAGCCTGCGGGCTGCCTCGGCCGCCGGAGAACTGGAGGAGCGGGTTGAGCTGATCCGAAGCGAGGTCCGCCCGCAGGAAGCGATGGCGTGGATGCGGGAAGTCTATGCGACGGACCGCTGGTTCACATTTCCCAAGTTTCAGGAAACGGCCGAGCGCTTGAAGCAAACCGCCGAGAAGATCGGGCTCGACCGCGTTGAGATCGTGGCCGTGCCCGCTGACGGCAAGAGCCAGTTCGGATTCTGGACCATGCCAATGGCCTGGGATGTGCGCGGAGCCACGTTGGAGTTGTTGGGAGGCCCCGCTCCCATTGTGCTGGCGGACTATCGCAAAATTCCTGCTTCGCTCGGGATGTGGAGCGGACCCACGGCGCCGGAGGGCATTGTGGCTGACGTCGTTGAGGTGACGTCGGTCCAGAACATCGCCAAGCTCGACATCAAGGGCAAACTGGTGCTAACCGCGCGCAATCCGGCGGACTGGAAATTCGATCTCGTCAAAGCCGGGGCGCTAGGCGCTATCAACGCTTTCACTGAGAATCCGGAATTGCCGGATGGACGTCAATGGATCAACGCTTGGGGCGACCGCGGCTGGGCTTTCAACAAGGGAGACACGCCGCTCCTCTCGTTTTCAATCTCACCGCGACAGGCCGCACTCGTGCGCGAGCGTCTCAAGCACGGCCGGGTGCAGGTACGCGCCAAGGTGGACTCACGTTACTACGAAGGTTCCTATCCATACGTTACCGGCGTGATTCCCGGAGCCAGTCAGGACGAAGAGGTACTGACGCTCGGACACACCTCTGAGCAGGGCGCGCAAGACAACGCCACCGGCGTTTCCGCCATGCTGGAGTCCGTCGCGACTTTGAATCGCCTCATTCGCTCCGGGCGCCTGAAGCGTCCGCAGCGCACCATCCGCATTCTGCTGATGGGTGAGATGTACGCCGCGCTCCACTACATCGCCTCGAATCCGGAACGAGTCAAGCACACGGTGGCAGCGATGTGCCTGGATACTCCCGCTTCGCCCTATGAACTCAACGGCACCGAGTACTCCTTCTACATGAATCCGCATTCGGGGACGGCCTACACGGACGGTTTGATCAGCGAGATTGCGCGCGTATATTTCGCGCGTGTGGGGCGGCCCTGGCATACCAAGCCATTCATGCCCGGTACCGACAGTTATCTTGGCGAGCCGAGCGTTGGCATCCCCACCACCTGGGCCTATAGTGGAACCGGCGTCGAGACGCACCACAATAGCGAGGACACTCCGGACCGCGTGGACTCGAGGTCACTGCGCGACATCACGGTGGTGAACGCGGCCTTCCTCTACACGATGGCGAACGCGGGCGAAGGCGATGCGCGGTGGCTGGCGGAACTCGCGGTTCAGCACTGGGCCGGTGATTCGGACTATCGCAAGGAGCGGGGCAATCAGGCCGCGCTTTC
>JBGSME010000212.1:0-11397 GCA_041740335.1 Bryobacteraceae bacterium
GCGCAGCACAACGAAGGATGTCACCGGTCCGCTGGCCAGCAGTTCGGCCCAGCCTTGATTCATCTGGCGCTCGTCGCTGCTGGTTTCGAGAACCCGGACGCCGCCGGGCGGTATGCGTTCGTCGTTGATCGTGAAGAGAGGTCCCCGGCCCTCGATATCGACGCTCCATGGCTCGGCAGGATCACCGCGCGGACGGTCAGCCGCGGGCGACGACCTCCAAAAGCGGACTCCGGCAGAGACCTCTTCCGCGCCGTAGTTCACCAGGTATAACGACGACTGCCATCCGCCGCCTTGCCGCAAGAGCGGCAGATAATTGGGGCTTGTGATGTTGAGCGTAATCGGAATCAGCGCCAGCAGGCTTCCCGTTTCGGCGTGAATGAGGATGATGGTATCGGAGTAGGAACCGGGCTCAAGACCCGAAGGGTCGACGGTGATCGCGAAGTTGGCCGGAAGGAAAGGCGCGCTCGGTGTCACGCTGAGCCAGGGAGCATCCTTCCGCAGCACGAAAGGCGCGCCGTCCAGGTTGTTGCCAATCGTGAGGGAGCGAGTGATCTTGTCCCGCGATCCGATCGGCGCGGAGAGAATGATGACGCCCGGCTGTGAATCGATAGGCGGCGTCGCGGTGGATGTCGTGATCCGCGCCCGCACGCGCACGACGGTGGAACGGACCCCATCGGAAACGGTTACGGCGCCGATATAACTGCCCGAAACAGGCGGAGGCGTGACGATCACCTCGATCCCGCATGGTGTCGAAAAGACCGCGCAAGGCCTTTCGCTGGCCGGCGGCGTGGTGGGGCGCGTGTTCACCAGCAGCCATCCGCCGCCGTCGTTAGTGGCCGGAGTGGCGGTGATTACCGAAGGTGGATTGGCAGTGCTGCCGCCGGCGAGGCGATCGATGATGATCGGACGCACAACAGGCGACGTGCGCGCCGGAGCAATGATGTCGTCGATGCGGTCTGGCGAGGCGGTGAGCCGGCCGCTGCCGGGAAGGACCTCGAGCAACACCGGAATGCGGGTGCGAAGAACCGTTCCAACGAAGACGTTGATGTAGGTAAGGTATGTGCCCTCGCCGAAGTTGCGCGAAACGGAGGCATCCACGGCGGCGCGGAAATCGAAAGGCAATAATCCGCTCACGGTGGGAGACGGCGGCTGCGATGGAGCCGCAATTGCCAGCCAGGGCCTCCCCGACGGCGACACCACAGTGGCGCTGACAACGATGGGACCTTGCTGCTGCCCACCCAGCACCACAGCCACTTCCGGCGGATTCACCGCTGTTTCGCCGGCCATTTGCTGGATGCAAATCGAGTTGGCGCCGAGAGTGTCGCAGCGCGCCGAATCGGGACCGATCGTGGCGACTGGCGCGGGGGCGAGTTGCGCATACGCGGCGGCGCAGAACAAAGCGGCTACCAGAGCGGTGTTCTTCATGACCTATTCACAATCATAGGTCAACGCGGTTTCCATCTGGCAGTACGCGTGCACCGAACCGGAGTGAAGGATAGGAGGTAACGTTATGTGTGGAAAAATTCTTTCGATCACTGCCGGCGCCCTGATCCTGTCTCTTCCGGCGGCAGCGGATTCGTGGAACAAGAAGACAGTCTTGACCGTGAAGCAAGCCGTGATGATTCCGGGCAAAACGCTTCAGCCCGGCAAGTATGTGATGAAATTGGTGGATTCGTTGTCGGATCGCCACATTGTGCAGATCACCAACGAGCGCGAGGATGAAGTAATCACGACCATTCTCGCGATTCCCAACTACCGGTTGAAACCGTCTGGAGATTCGCAGTTCGAATGGTGGGAGACGCCGGTGGGCAATCCGCCCGCGTTGCGTGCGTGGTTTTACCCAGGAGATAACTTTGGGCAGGAGTTTGCTTATCCGAAAGGTCTCTCGGCAAAGATCGCCGAACGGACGCACGTATCCGTACCCTCGGTGGCAACGGAGAAACGCGAGGAACTGGCCAAAGCGCCAGTAACTCTGGTGGAGCCGTCGGGTGTGGAGAAAGAGCCCGATGTGGAGACTTACACACCGGCGAAGCGGGAGCCGGTTCAGGTAGCCCAAGTGCCGCGTCCTCTGGAGCCCGTCCTTGCGCCCGTGGAAGCAGCGCCCGAACTTCCGCCCATGCCTGAGACCGCAAGCCCATATCCGCTGATGGCGCTCGCGGGGTTGTTTGCGCTGGCTGCCGGCCTACTGGTGCGGAGGGCTGTGCCGGGAAAGCAGTGACCAAACGACAGCAGACGAGCCGGACCGAGCGCGACTTTACATTGGCAAGCGAAGTCCGGCTCGTCTTGCTGGATGTGAGTGTTACGTGGAACAGCAGGTAAGCATCTCGCGGGTGAGGATCAGCGACGGCGCCGGCGAGTGGACGGTCCGCACCCGGAGGGGCAATACGGAGTTACCGGAGTAAGCGCAGAGGCCGCAATGAAGATACGAGTGCCTGTTCAGAGTTATCTGCCGGAAGTGATCCGCGCAGCGGGGGCTCTGCTGGCATTGGCGGGTGGAGCGTTGATCGCTTTCGCTGTGTGGGTGAATGTGGAAGCGAGTTGGTATCAGTCGGCGCAGAGCCGCGAATTCGAAGCTATGACCGCTGAGCCAATCGTCCCGCCTCCCATTGGGCTGTTGGCAAGGCCGCCGGTACCGGTGCAAGTATCGGCTGCTGTTCCCTGGCTCGATCCGGAGGTGATCGGACGGTTGGAGATCCCGCGCCTCGATCTGCGGGTGATCATCCGGGAGGGCATCAGCGAATCGACGCTACGCCGCGCCGCCGGGCATTTGCCGGGCTCCGCGATGCCCGGCCAAGAAGGCAACTTCACCGTGGCCGGCCATCGCGATACGTTCTTCCGGCCGCTACGGGCAATCACCCGGCAGGACGAAATCCTGGTCCGGACGCGAGAGAAGCTATTCCGCTATGAGGTAGAGTCCGTGATGGTGGTGCAACCGGAGCACACCGAAGTGCTCCAGAGCGGTGGCGAGGCCGTTTGCACGTTGGTCACCTGTTTCCCGTTTGACTATGTGGGCCCCGCGCCGCGCCGGTGGATCGTGCGGGCGCGGCTTGCCGGCCAGGACTAGCCGCAGATTCATCGGTAGCTTTCTATTGACTCAACCGGTTTCCGGGAAACGCCTGCGGTTGACGACGGCGTTCCGCCCCGCTTGGTGGAAACCGCCTGGCATTCTAAGAACTCGCCGGCACAACGGAGCTGGGGCGGCGAATCCTTACCTGCCTTCAGGCGCCCCGCCCGTGCCGGCTAGGCTAGCCGCCCGGATCTGTCCGGCGACTCATCCGCCAGTCTCATGCTGCAGACGGCATACTGCCCGGGCGATCATCAACTGTTCATCGGTCCGCAGCACGCGAACCATGACGCCACTCGATTCCGTGGATATCACCGAAGCGTCGGCGTTGTTGGCAGCTCGGTCCAATTCCATGCCAAGAAACCGCAGGCCGTTGCACACACGGGCTCGCACCTCGCCTGCGTTCTCGCCAATGCCACCGGCAAACACCAGCGTGTCCAAACCGCCCAGCACAGCCGCGAACGCCCCGATCCATTTGCGGGTCTGGTAACAAAACAGTTCCACGGCTTCGGCGGCTGGGAGATCGCTGGCCTGCCGTTGGATCAGATCGCGCATGTCGGAACTGATGCCGGAGACTCCTAACAAACCGGATTCGTGATTGATCACGTTGTTGAACTGTCTGGGAGTCAGCTTCCCGGAACTCATCATGTACCAGGCGACGCCGGGATCCAGGTCCCCTGTCCGCGTGCCCATCGGCAAGCCGGCGGCAGGCGTGAACCCCATGCTGGTGTCGATGCTCTTGCCATCGAGCACCGCTGCCAGACTCGCCCCGCTGCCCAGATGGGCCAGGATGACGCGCCCTAGGGCGGCGGCCGGGCCAGCCACGCGGCCCAGTTCTTCCATGAGATAGGAGTAGGACAAGCCGTGGAAACCATAGCGCTGTATTCCTATCGCATCGAAACGGCGCGGGATGGGCAAAAGCCGGGCTACGCGCGGCATGGTGCGGTGAAAAGCCGTGTCAAAGCAGGCCACGTGAAGCAACTTCGGATGGCGCTGGCGGAACACTTCGATCAGTGCAAGCTCAGCGGGCAGATGGTCCGGATCGTATGCAATGATGCGATGCCGTTCATCCAGCAATTCCTGGGTGATGCGCTGAGGCTCGCTGTAGTTCATCCCGTGGACCACACGGTGTCCCACTGCCTTCACCAACCCGAAGCTGGTCTTCTCCTCCAGCCAATCGATCAGGAAAACCGCCGCGGAGCCGTAATCGGAGACCTCGATCGTCTGCTCGTCCTGCTGATTCCGAACCGGGCCGTAAAAGGTCAGCTTCCCACCCGGCAAGCCGATGCGATCCACGGTTCCGTGGTAGATGCGCTTAAGCGGTTCGCCATCCTCGTACATCGCGAACTTGATGCTCGACGAGCCGCCATTGATCGTCAGAAAGCATGGCCGGTCCGCGGTTTTCACTGAGGGCACTCGATCGATCTCATTTGGGGCGCGGCGCCAATTCCACCGGAGCCGGCCAACTATGACCCTGCTGAACCAGCAAGCCCTGGGTGGCGTCCGGCCCCCAGGTTCCGCCGGCATAATTCGGAAAATCATTGGCTGGGCTCGCTTTCCAGGCATCGAGCACCGGCATTAACAGCCGCCACGCCGCCTCCACCTGATCGGCGCGCATGAACAAAGTGGCATCGTTGTCGATCACGTCATGCAATAAAGTCACATAGGCTTCCGGCGATGGCGTGGCGAAGCTCTCGCGGTAATTAAACCGCATGTCCACCGGCTGCAACCTCATCTTCGGCCCGGGGCGCTTGGCCTGAAAGCGCATCACAATGCCCTCGTCGGGTTGAATCGAGATGATCAGACGCGCCGGCTGCCACTCCAGGGTTGCCTCGATTGGAAAAGCCTGATGCGGAACCGCGCGGAACTGGATCGCGACCTCTGAAACCTGACGGGGGAGGCGTTTGCCGGTGCGCAGGTAGAACGGCACATCCTGCCAACGCCAGTTGTCCACAAACAACCGCAGCGCGGCAAATGTCTCGGTGGCTGAATCGGGCGGCACGTCAGGCTCGGCGCGGTACGCTCGCACTCTCTTGCCGCCGATCCACCCTCCGCCATACTGTCCGCGGACCGTGGACAGATGCACGGCATCGCACGGTATGGGCCGAACCGCGTGCAGGACATCCACCTTCTTGTTGCGGATCTCGTCGGCATCGAAGGAAACCATCGGTTCCATGGCGACCAGGCAAAGCAGTTGCAGCAGGTGATTCTGCACCATGTCGCGCAGCGCGCCGGCGTTATCGTAGTAGCCGCCGCGATGTTCCACGCCAACCTCTTCGGCCACCGTGATGGTGACGTAGTCCACATACCGGCGGTCCCAAATGGGCTCGAAGAGTGGATTCGCGAAACGGAAGGCCAGTATGTTCTGTACCGTCTCTTTGCCCAGATAGTGGTCGATGCGAAAGATTTGACATTCCTCGAAGCCCTCGGCCAAGGCCCGGTTCAACGCCCGGGCCGAGTCGAGGTCATACCCGATGGGTTTCTCGATGACGATGCGCGCTCGCTGCCGGTCGGAGGCGAGACCAGCCTCGTGGAGGAATATTGGAATTTCACCGAACAGCGAAGGCGGCGTGGCCATGTAGAACACGCGCTGCGCTTTGGCACCCCACTCGTTTTCCAGCTTCGCGCATAAATCGCCCAGCTCCTTGTAAGTTGCCTTGCCCTTAAAATCACCCTGCAAGTAGTGGATGTGCCGGGAGAATTCCTTCCAGTCCTTGGCGGCGGTTTTACCGCTGCGGGCAAACTTCTTGACTCCCTCAAGCAGGCGCTTGCGCAAGGCTTCGTCGCTGAGTTCGACACGGTCCACTGCGAGGATCGCAAAATGAGCGGGCATACTTTGGCCCTGGGAAAGGTCAACCAGCGCAGGCATCAACTTCCGCCATGTCAGGTCTCCCGCGCCGCCGAAAATGACGAAGATGTTCGGTACTACCGGATCGCTCGTGTTCATCGCTCTAACCCTTCATCCAATCCGTGTGAAAGGTACCCTTGCGATCGATCCGTTCGTAGGTGTGAGCGCCGAAATAGTCCCGCTGCGCCTGGATGAGGTTCGCCGGCAGCCACGCGCTACGGTATCCGTCGAAATAGGCCAGCGCCATCATGAAGCAGGGCGTAGGCAGACCCATGCCGACCGCGGCGCCAATGACGAGGCGTAGATCCTCCTGATTGGCGAAAACTCTTTTCGACAGTTCCGGGGCCAGCAGCAGGTTCTTCAAACCGGGCTGGTTGCGATACGCGATCCGGATGTCTTCCAGCAACGCCGCCCGGATGATGCAACCGCCCCGCCAGATGCGCGCCACCGATTCGAGATCGAGGTGATACTGATACTTCTCCGACGCTGCCGCCAGCAGGGCCATGCCCTGCGCGTACGCCATGATCATCGCGGCATCGAGCGCGTGGCCGAGTTGATCGAGAAAGGTCTTGCGGTCACCGCCAAACGGCGGGACGGGCCGATGGAAGATCCCTCCGGCCGTTTCGCGCTGCTTTTCAAGTAACGTCAAATCGCGCATCGCGACCGCGAGGTCGATCATCGGGGCGGGCACTTGCAGTTCCATGGCGCTTTGCGAGGTCCACATGCCGGTGCCTTTCTGTTTTGCCACGTCCTCGATTACATCGATCAGCCGCTTGCCGGTCCGTTCGTCAACCTTGCCGAAGATACGGCTCGTGATCTCCACCAGGTAGCCGTTGAGCTCCCCCTGATTCCACGTGTCGAACACGCTGCGCAGTTCGTCATCGCTAAGGCCGAGGCCGCGTTTCATCACGTCGTAGGATTCGGCCAGCAACTGCATGAGCGCGTACTCGATGCCGTTGTGTACCATTTTGACGAAATGTCCCGCCGAACCGGCGCCGAGGTAAGTCACGCAAGGATCTCCGTCCACCTTGGCGGCGACTGCTTCTAGCAGCAGGCGGACTCGCTCGTATGCTTCTTTCGGTCCTCCTGGCATGATGCTCGGGCCGTGTCGCGCACCCTCCTCTCCGCCTGATACACCAACCCCAAGGAACTGAATGCCACTCACGCTCAGGTTACGCGCGCGCAGGTTGGTGTCCGTAAAATGCGAATTTCCCGCGTCGATGATGAGGTCGCCCTCTTCGAAGTGCGGCAGCAGATCCGCGATCACCGAATCCACGGGCGGGCCCGCGGGCACCAGCATCATGACCGCGCGTGGCCGGCGCAGCAGTCCGACGAAATCCTTGACGTTGTCCACGCCGAAGAAGGGTGCGTTTCCAGCCGGCTCTCTTTGACTGAGCGCTTCGACCTTGGCGCGGTCCCTGTCATAACCCGCCACCGCATGACCGTGGCCGGCCATGTTCAGCAACAGATTGCGCCCCATCACCCCCAGGCCGACCATGCCAATTTCAACGAGCTCAGTTTGCATATTGATCCCAGCCACTACCCTCCGGAGCCATGGCCGTAAGCCTAACGGCGATTGACATCAACCGAACGGACCTGGCCCGTGGCCAAGTCTACAGAGCACGAAAACTGGAAGTTGGCGGTGCGCCACCAACTCCGTTTCGCGGTGGCGACACCGTTCACGGAATCATTTCGGCCCGGATTGTTGTCCGTCCCCACATTGCGGAAGTTGACGTTTCGGAATCCATCGCGCTCGATTCGCTCAGCGGCGGCCGACTGACAGATCCGGATAGCCTGCGCGGTACCCTCGGCATTCCACTTGCCATGTGTGTCGTAAAATCTGCTATTACGGTTCGAGTCATCGCGGTCTGGACGCCTATTACGGCTCGCGTCATCGCGCGTCGGACCGTGCCCGTCGCCGGAATCCGGGCCGCGCCAGCCCCGGGTATCCCGGTCATCCCATTGGCCCGCACTCGACCCACGCCATTCAAGGTCAACCGTATAGCCTTCCCGCCCGCCGTCAGGGTCGTCGATCCGAAAGACAATCCGGCCGCCATTCTGCCGCGGATCTCGAATGAGCTGAACGTTACCTCTCCCATCGATTCCTCGGAATCTGAAGTCTTGCGGTTTGGCTGGCATCCGGCCATTGCACACGAAGCGGCGCCACTCGGGCCGGCGCCCGGACAGATTCCGCATCCGGCCTACGTTGCCTTGTACCTCAACTTCCGCGGATCCGTCCACGATCACTTCGATCGTGCACTTGCCATCTGCGGCATTTCCCGTGATGTTTGCGCGCTTGGTCACTTGCTGGGCGCTCCCAGGAAATGCTCCAAAGCACGAGATCAGAAAGGTGACTAGTAAGCGATTCATTGTGGTTTCCATCGGATTCGGTTGCAAGCTTCAGCCTCGCGCCTCCTGTCACCGGCCAAGCTTGCGGTGACATCTGTTGAAGTGCACGCACTTTGCCAAACGCTGGCGCGGACGGCCAAGCTCCGGCGAAATTCACAGGATTCGATGGATTTCCGGCAGTACGAGCAAACAGAGCGGAGGGAAGGCGCACCATGCTTTCCGCATTGGGTGCGTGAAGGTCCGATCTACTGATTGCCCATCCGCCGTCAGGTGACCGTCTATGGTCATCATGCGCCCCGATGGGGTATGCTTTCCGTCCGTAAATGCTTGGCTCTCTTGGTTGGAGGGGTTTGGAGGAGTGCGTGCCTCATCTCTAGTTGCAGGCGTTGTCAGTCAAGAACAACGCGGATAACTAAGGAGACAGGAAAATGTCTGAGAAGAACTCAGTGGTTGCCATCTATGGCACGCACAGCGAAGCAGAGGCAGCGGTCAAGGAACTCCAGCGCGCTGGAATCGAAATGGACACTCTGTCCATCGTTGGCAAGGATTACCATACCGACGAACACGTTGTAGGTTACTACAACAGTGGTGACCGGATGAAATACTGGGGCAAGAGCGGCGCTTTCTGGGGAGGATTTTGGGGATTACTGTTCGGATCGGCTTTCTTTGCCATCCCGGGTATCGGCCCCGTGGTTATGGCCGGCCCGATCGTCGCGGCGATCGTGGCCGCGTTGGAAGGCGCCGTAGTAGTGGGAGGGTTGAGCGCCATCGGCGCGGGGCTGTACGGCATGGGGATTCCGAAGGACAGCGTGCTTCAGTACGAAATGGCGCTCAAAACGGATAAGTTCCTGCTCATGGTCCACGGCACGAATGCCCAAGTGGAAAAAGCGAGAGACGTTATCGAAACTACACGACCTTCTCAACTAACATTGCATGCGCCAGAAGTAGTGGCAGCCGCAGCAAGATAGCGCTTCCTCATTCTAGAGCGCTGATACCCTCGTTGAATTTAGAAACCGCCCCGGGAGGGCAATACCGATGCTGACCAATTCGACTTATCTGAAAGGCCTTGTGATCCGCGCCACGGACGGCGAGATTGGAGCTGTGGATGAACTCTATTTCGACGACGAGACGTGGGCCATCCGCTATTTCGTGGTAGATACCAGCAGTTGGCTCGGCGGCCGGCGCGTGCTGGTCTCACCGATCTCGGTGATCCATGCAGACTGGCCGGCCAGACGTCTGGATGTGTCCCTGACGAAAAAGCAGATTGGCCTCAGTCCCGATATCGACACGCGCCGGCCTGTCTCCCGGCAGCACGAGACCGCATTCTTCGGTTACTACGGATACCCCTATTACTGGGGCGGCTCCTATTTGGCGGGCACAAGGACCCATCCAGCAGCTCCGACGGTGCCGCCAACGGCTTCGAAAGAAGGAGATTCTCCCGACACTCATCTGCGCAGCACCGAGGCCGTTACCGGCTATTACATCGAGGCGGCTGACGGTGAGATCGGCCATGTGGAGGGGTTTGTAGTGGACGAAGAAGGCTGGGCGATCCGCTACCTGGAAGTGGCCACGCGAAATTGGTTACCCGGCAAGAGAGTACTGGTTTCACCTGCGTGGATTGAACGCGTAAGTTGGGAGGAATCCAAGGTCTACGTCGGCCTCTCCCGCGAAACCATCAAGGACGCTCCGAAGTACATCGAATCCATGCCTATCACCCGGGAGTACGAGAACCGGCTCTATGCTACCTATGGCCGGCCGCCGTATTGGCTCAACGAGGCCGAACATAAGGAGCCGCTGGCGATGAGTGGCCGGAAGTAGGCGAGCCGATGGCAATCAACGAATACGCCGTCGAGATTGATTGAGAGCAAGCGACCGAGAAAGAAGGAAGTACCATGACTGAATCGAAAACCCTGACCAAAGACCCCGTCTGCGGAATGACCGTGGATGAAGGTACTGCCATTCACGCCGAACGCGATGGAAAGACGTTCTACTTTTGCAGCGACCAATGCCGGCAGAAGTTTGAGGCCTCTTCCGCCGCCACCAAGCCGAAGGGCAAGTCCGGGGGCTGTTGCACGTAGGATCGAGCGTTCCAAAATGCTGTTCAGACTGCTGGCGTCGCCGCTCGACCTTTACCAGCAGCCCCTGATGCGTCGCCAGCTAGCCGAGCAGCGCGGAACGGATTTCAGCGATCGCCGCCTGTTCCTCTTCGCTCACACGCGTGCCGCCGAAGCCGAGAAAGCTGCCTTCCTTGGCGGCGTTGGCCACCTTGTCGGAAATGGAGAGAACCCACTCCGAGTAACTACCCAGATCGCCTGGCGACTTCGCGCGGAGAATCGCCGAGGCTTGGCGCAGTTTGGCGATGGTACGCTCGCGGACATAGGTCTTCGGATCCTGCGTGCCATAGTCGCCCATCTCGGAACGGATCCGTTCGCCGGCGGCCTGCATGTTCTCCTTGGACGAGAGGGACTTGATGAGATCGTTGGAGCTGTCGACGCCGTGAAACACGCTCTGCGCCGCAACGGCGGCCTCTTTGATCGATCCGAAGAAGCCGCTCGATCCGGCGATCATCACCGCGATTCCAGCCATGTGCGGCGCGTCGGCGAGAGCGGCGAGTTCGTGTTCGTTGAAGTCGGCGAGATTGGGCATATGCGAGCTATTGTCGCAGATTCGAGGCCTACCGCAGCAGATCTTCGAGTTGCAATTTCGTGTCGGTCCTGGCGTCGCGATACTTGACGATCACGGGCGTATAGAGGGACAAGCCCCACTCCTTACCATGCCCTTTCGAGATCGCGCGCGAGCCGGCGACCACAACGGCCTCTGCCGGAATGACAAGGGGCTGATCGTCGGTGGCCGTGAGCACGACGCCATGCACAATGTCGTAGACCGGCGTCGAGCGATTGAGGATGACGCCGGTGCCGAGCACCGCGCGGCGCTTCACGACGGTGCCTTCATAGACGCCTGTGTTGCCGCCCAGAAGCACATCGTCCTCAATGACCACCGGCATGGCGCCGACGGGCTCAAGCACGCCGCCAATTTGCGCCGCGGCCGAGACGTGGCATCGTTCGCCCACTTGCGCGCACGACCCGATCAAGGCATGGGAATCGACCATCGTGCCGTCGCCCACCCACGCGCCGGC
>JBGSME010000213.1:0-5852 GCA_041740335.1 Bryobacteraceae bacterium
GAAGGCGTGGCCGCCGACGACGATGGAGGCTTTGACGGGGCGGGCCGCGGCGTGGGCGGCGAGGGTGAGGGCGAAGGCGGCGGTGAGGAGTTTGCCCATGCTTGCCAGCTTAGTACAGACGGGTTCGGGTAATCTTGAAGCAGCATGCTGACTCGACTGCGCGCTACCGGATTCAAGAACCTTGTCGGGCTCGACGTCCGGTTCGGTCCGCTGACTTGTATCGCGGGTCCGAACGGCGTCGGCAAGTCGAACCTGATGGACGCGATTCTGTTCCTCGGCGCACTGGCTCAAGGGACGTTGCTCGATGCGGCGCTTTCGGTGCGGGACCAGGGGGCGAAGAGCGGGGATATCCGCGGATTGTTCCATCACGCCGGGGATCGTTACGCGGAAGAGATGTCGTTTTCGGTTGAGATGATCATCCCCGAGGAGGGGGAGGACGATCTCGGGCAGAAGGCAGAGGCGAGCAGCACGTTCGTCGAGTACTCGTTGAGGCTTCGATTCAAGAGGGACGAGAACGCGAGGACTTTGGGCTCGCTGGAGATCGTGAGCGAGGAACTCAAGCACATTCCGATGAGGTCCGCGCCCAGCCACCTTTTGTTCAAGAACTCTGCCCAGTGGCGGAATCGAGTCGTTGTGAATCGGCGCATGGCGCTTGCTGCAACTGGAGTCGTCGTCGCTGCGCGAGCCGGACAACTTCGCCACGCCTCCCCAACTCACCAGCGACGGATCCCGTCTGCCCGCAACCCTGGACCACCTCGCGCACCGGCCGGGAGTGGATCCAGAAGCGGTCTACACCGAAGTGGCGAACCGTTTGGCCCAGTTGATTGAAGATATCCGGTCCGTGTATGTCGATCGCGATGAGCGGCGCCAGTTACTGACGTTGTACGCGGTTGGACGCGACGGCACTCACTATCCCGCGCGTGCTCTGTCGGATGGAACGTTGCGCTTCCTTGCGTTGGCCGTGCTTTCTATCGATCCGGAAACCAAGGGGGTCATTTGCATGGAGGAGCCGGAAAACGGGATTCATCCGGAACGAATCCCGGCGATGATCCGGCTGCTGGCGGATTTGGCCGTCAACCCCGAAGAGAAGAACGAGTCGGATGGCGGACCGATGCGGCAAGTCATCAATACGCACTCGCCGGCAATTGTCGTTCAGGTGCCGGATGACAGCCTGGTGATGGCCGTTTCAGAGGAACATCGCGATAACGGCCAGTCATTCATCGCACTGCGCTTGCGTGGGCTTAAGACACGTGGCGATCGAGTGATGACAACCGCCCAATGACGAAAGGCGAATTACTGGCGTATTAGAACCCTGTCGT
Source organism: Bryobacteraceae bacterium (assembly GCA_041740335.1). Taxonomy (GTDB): domain Bacteria; phylum Acidobacteriota; class Terriglobia; order Bryobacterales; family Bryobacteraceae; genus DSOI01. The sequence continues at coordinate 1,320 of JBGSME010000213.1, forward strand.
GTTTGCAGAGCCGGTCGTGTTTGCAGAGAGTGCCGGGCGCGGGAAACGAGTGATTGACCGGGATGACATCCGGCAGTTATGGCTTCCATTCCAGGAGACGGCACGTTGACCTACACGTTGGCCGCGGACGGGAGTTCCGACAGAGTTCTGCTCAGGGTTTTGACTTGGTCTCTCGGGCGTCACGGTGCGCAGTCCGTGATCGCTCAGTGGGCTGACTTCCAACGAGCCAGACGCCCGGCTGAGTTTGGCGGAGCGGGTCAGGCTCGCGGCCGAGCTCTATCCTTGCGATATCCTGTTCGTCCATGGGGATGCCGAAGCGCAGAACCCGGCGCAGACGGAGCTTACCGGTGCAGGCTCGCGTGCATCTGATACCGAACTACATTGATGACTTCTCGGCTCTCGATGTTTTGCCGGCATTCGCCGCCCTTCAGGACGATATCCGCGCGGCCCTGGCCCGTGTACGCTACTGAATCGCCGCGACGACCATCTGGAGCGTGCGCGACGTGGCGTCGCCGACGGGGCCGGCTGGCTTCCACCCATCGCGGGACCCGTCGTATTTGTACCGCACCGGGAGCCGCGTCAAGGCGGGATCGTACTGGTTCTCATTGCCGCCCATCTTGTAGATCACGAGGTCGAGCGAGGGGACGATGTAGATGGCATAGCCGCCGGATCCGCCTTTCCAGAAAGCGTCCTTCGGTACGCCGGCGATGTGGGCGTCTTCGTTCATATTGAAGTTGAAGCTATGGGTAAAGTGCGGATTGTACTTAACCATGCGTCCGCACATACGCGCGAAATCGGCGGGGACGATCTGTTTGCCTGCCCACTTGCCTTCATGCAGCATGAGGTAGCCGAAGCGAAGCATATCTGTCGATCGAACGGCGATGCTGCCGCCGCCGGGGGTATGGAGCATGCGGCCGTTCGAATCGATGCCGCTCTTGAGTTTCGGCCGGTACATGGCGTAGCCCCAATCGCCGAAGCCGAGCGGCTTGGTGAGGCGGGACCGTAAGTAGTCCTCCATTTCCATACCGGTGATCTTGCGGACGATCATCGCCGGATAGTGGCTGGTGGCGGTGGAATAGGAGTAACATTCGCCGGGCGCGCACCATAAGGTTTGGCGAAGCGCGAAGGCGTCGGTGGTGGACCAGGGTCCATTATCTTCGGTGGGGTTCTCCCATGTCTGGCGGACGCCCTTCACATACACGGGATTGGTGCCGCGAAGGCCGGCCGACATCGAAAGTAAGTGGCCGAGGGTGATCTCTTTCTTACGCGGATCGTCGAGCGGGAAGGCTTCGGCGGGAAGATAGTCCGGCGTGAACACCTTCTGGTCGAGCCCGTTTGGGAACTTCGCGGCGTACTCTTTGAGCATGATGCCGGTGGCGAGCGAGGTGAACGCTTTGCCGACTGACGCCAGTTCCGGGAACGCTTCCCTGTTACCGCGGCCAAAGTAACGTTCGTAGACGAGCTGGCCTTTGTGGACGACGAGGAGACCGCCGTGCGGGCTAGTGGTCTGGGTGTAGGCGAAGGCTTCGTCGAGCTTGGCTTTGTTAACACCGGCAAGGTTCACGCCGGCTGGCGGAGTTCGCCAGCCGCCTTTGGCATCGGGCGGCGGAAAGTAGTCGCCGGCGCCGAAGGCAGCCGAAGCGAGGCAGAGAGCGATGGACAGCCGCATGGAACTAACTCAAACCTTCGAGCACGCCGGTGCTGTCGCCGAACGATTCTTCCTTTACGCCCATCCGTTCCATCAGGGCCATATGGAGGTTGCAGAATGGCGTTTTCGGGGCGGCGCGGAGGCGGCGTCCGGGGCGGAGGGTCCCGTTCCCGCGGCCGGCCAAAAGCAGGGGCAGATTCTCTTCGATATGGCGATTGCCGTCCTTGAGCGAACCACCGTAGAGGACCATGGAGTGATCGAGCAGGGTTCCGGTCCCCTCTTTGAGCGATCGCATGCGATTGAGCAGGTAGGCGAGTTGCTCCACCTGCCAGGTGACGATTTTCTCGTATTGGGCGCGGGTTTCGGGAATGTCGCGGTGATGAGACAAGCCGTGAAAAGAGCCCTTCACGCCGGGCAGGAACGAATAATCCTGCGAGCTTTGCGCGTCACCCATCATCACTGTGGCGATGCGGGTGCTGTCGGTCCAGAACGACAACAGCAGAATGTCCAGCATCAGGCGGACGTGTTCCTGGTGGGTCTCGGGTAAGCCGGGAGTGGGCCGGTCAAGCGGGAGTTTGCCTTCGTTGATCCACCGTTTCTGGGGGCGCATGGAAGCTTCCAGGCGGCGTTCCACCGAGCGCACCGATTCGAAATATTCATCCAGGCGGGCCTGATCGGCGCCGGATCCCTTGCGGCGGATGGTCTTGGCCTGTTCGAGCACGACATCGAGGAGGCTGGTTTCGTCGCGCTGCAGCGATTGGAGCAGGGCGGGGCTTTTCGGATCCACGCTCGAGATCACCGGCGAGCGCCGGTTCCGGAACAAACGGTCAAACGCCAACTGGGGAACGATTTCCTTTGGCACGGGCGTATTGGGATCGGCCCAGGAGAGAAACGATCCGAGCGCGCGGGGGAAGCCGCCGCCGGCGGTATCGATGCCGGTGCGGGGCGGGTCCATGCCCAACTCGAGGGAAGGGAGCGGGGTTTCGTGCCCGATGCGCTGTGCGAGCCACTGGTCAACAGTGGTGCCGCCGGAATCGAGATCACCGCCGGTGGTGCGATCGACAAAGCCGCCGGAGAGCCACGCGGGTACTTTGGGCCAATGGCCGTTGCGGCCGACGGTGTTCTTGTTCCAAAGGTTCTCGATGAGGATGAACTCGCTCTTCAGGGCTTCGACGGGCTTGAGATGCGGTGTGATCTCGAAGTCCTCACCATCGCCGGGGGGCGTCCAATAGTCGGGCCGCACGCCATTGGGAACGAACAGGCACGCGAGGCGGAGCGGTGGAGCGGAGAGCCGGTCACCGCCTTTCACGGGTTCGCCCGCGGCTACCGATTCGAGCCATGGCAGCGACAACGCCACTCCGGCTCCACGCAATATCGTCCGGCGGGTAACTGGCTTTGAGCTTGGCATGGTTCTCCTACGCAAAGGCTATCATTTCGTTCCGAGCAGCCGCCGGGGAGCGCGTTTCGAGGGCGGCGCGTTCACTTCGGAAACGGCGGCATCGGTCTGGATCTTTCGGAAGGGCGTGCTCAGCACGACGTCGCGAATCAGGGTCCGGGTGGTGTAGCCGTTTTTCGCGAGGTTGTCCATGAGGCTCTGGACGGTACACTGGTCGCCATCCTGCTCGCCGCGCCCGACAGCGAAGCCGAGCACCTTTCGCGTGAGCTGGCGGACGAAGTCCTCTTTGCGTTTCAGCAGCACGGCACGCAGTTCCGCGGGACCACTGAACTTCTCTCCGGATGGCAGCGCACCGGAGGCGTCGACAGGCTGGCCATTCACTTCGCGATCGCGCCAACGGCCCATCCAATCGAAGTTTTCGAGACCGAGCCCGATGGGGTCCATCAGGTTGTGGCAGGCGGCGCAGGCGGTGGAGGCGCGGTGCATCGCGAGCATTTCGCGCATTGGTTTGGGCTCACCCTTCTTGGGTGTCTCGAGCGGCGGCACATCGGGCGGAGGAGGCGGCACCGGCGTACCGAGCAGCGTTTCGAGCACCCAAGCCCCGCGCAGCACGGGGCTGGCCTGCTTGTAGTGGGACGTCATGGCCAGCACGGAAGCAAAGCCGAGGACGCCGGCGCGGCGGCCATCGGGCCAGGGAACGCGATAGAAACCGTTGCTGCCGACGCCTTCCACCTTGCCGTCGAGTTCGTAATAGCGCACGAGCCGTTCGGTGAGGAACGTGTAGGGCGCATCGAGAATATCGAGCACGCTGCGATTGGCGGAGAGCATGTAGTGGAAGAACAGCTCGGGCTGCTCGCGAAGGTCAGCGGCCACCTCTGGGGTATAGAAATGCTGGAGTTCGGTGAGCAGCGGCACGACGCGTCCGCCAACATCCTGGGTGCCGAGCCACTGGCCCATGAACGCACTGGCGAACGCGCGCGAGCGCGGATCATCGAGCATCCGTTCCACCTGTTGCGTGAGGACGGCCGGATCCTGAAGTTTGTTGGCAGCGGCGAGGGCGAGCAGTTCGTCGTCGGGCATGGTGGCCCAGAGGAAGTAGGAAAGTCGCGAAGCCATGGCGTATTGCCCCACCGGCTGGATTCCGGGAGCGGCGGAGGCATCCTCGGCGCGGAACAGGAATCGCGGCGAAACGAGCACGGCCTTCAACACGTACTTGACGGCTTCCTCGAAGGGATCGCCGCGCTTGGCGGCACGATCATAGAGGGCGAGCATACGGTCAATTTCGGCGGCTTCGACGGGACGGCGATAGGCCCTGGGCATAAGGCGGGCGAGCATTCCTCTTACGGTGGCGCGCGGATTGACAGGCGATTGGCCGGGCTCGACGCCGAGCAGCCGGTAGTGCAGGACATTCTGATCGGGGGACGGCGGGTCAGGGCGCTGGTCGACGGTGAGGCTATAGAAGTCGATGGGTTCGACGCCGTTCAGGACG
>JBGSME010000214.1:0-1637 GCA_041740335.1 Bryobacteraceae bacterium
CGAAAGCGGGCATCGCCCACTTGGAGTACCGTTTCCGGTGTCGCCTCGACTCCGACCAGCGGGACGGGTTGGAACCAGCTTCCGGGAGTCTGACCGGCGGGCTTGGCTCCGGCGATGGCCAGTTGCGACGCCAGGTACTCAACGGCCAGATCGCCTCCGCGGGTGCCGGGAGCGCGGCCTTCGAGCAAGTCACTCGAGAGGAACCTGACGTGCGCCCGGAGGCGGGCCGCGGCGATATCCTGTGCGTGGAGCGATGCCGCGAGTAGCGCGACGAGCGCGGCTAGCTTGCATGGCCCGCTCATCGCTTCAACCAACGTTCGAAGAATCGCTGCCAGGCGGGATCGATTGCCGGGCCTGTGGCTTTGTGACCGTCTTCAGTGGACGCGAACGCGATACGCTCTTCCGCGCCAAGGAGCCGGTATACTTCTCGTGCGCGATTGAAGTAACCCCAGCTTTGTAAGTCGTCCGAGTCACCGCCTGTATCTTCTTTTCGGCTTCCTCCGATCAGGAGAAACGGGCGTGGGGCGGCGAGGGCGAGTAATTCGTGATGATCATGTTCGAAGCCGGGCCTCGCGGGATCGGGATTGAGCATGTCAATCACGCGCGGGTGACCGGGCCATTGGCGCATCCAGTCCAGATACCAGGGCGCGTACCAGTTGGTGCCGCCGTTGACGGCGATGTGGGGGTCGAGGGCTACGGTAGCGGCTATTTCCGGGGCGAAGGCGGCTACGTAGACGGCGGCCTTGGCGCCGAGGGAGAAGCCGATGAAACCGATTCGTTTGCCGTCGACGTCTTTGCGGGAGCGTAGGAACTCTGCTTCGCGCCTGGCGTCGTGCACCATCTTCCCCATGGGGAGCCATCGGCCGAAGCGCTCGTAGAGTTTTTCGGGGATTCCGCCGCGCACATTGCTCCCGTCGCGGTAGTTACGGATGAACGACCAGGAAGTGAGGACAACGTAGCCGCGGGAGGCCAGCCACGATCCCCACCATAACTCGGGCTGGGAGTAATCGGGTGTGGACGAGGTCCAGGCGATGACGGCGGGAAATGGTCCCTTTCCCTGCCCCTTGGGGATCAGCAGGAGGTGGGGCTGCCAGAAGTCCTTTTCGATTGGCAGTTCGAGATGGATGCGTTGGTAGGAACCACGATCCTGCATTTCGAGGATGCGTGCTTTGCGGATATCACCGAACCATTTCTTTCCAGGGGCAGGTGGATCGACACCGCCGAGGATATCCATCCACAGTTTCATCAATTGAGGGCGCTTTTCGTTGGTCCATTGACGGGGATTGCGGAGGCCTGCGACCAGCGACGGGATGGTCTGGTTTTCGGCGCCGGGTTCGGGAGCGGGGCTGTTACGGCTGGCGACTCGGTGTTGGTTCCAGCGTGATTCGGGCGCGGCTTGAGAGAGGGCCGATGCGGCGCAGGACAGGGTGAGGATGGCGGCGGGATGAGGACAGGCCCGTTTCGGAACATTTCTCCTCAGTCTAGCGTGCGGGCAGCGGGCGTCTGTTGAGGGGAGTGGCGTGGTACGGGGGCAAAGGCGTCAAATCAGGCCTTGGGCCCACAGGCACTGGGAGAGGAACGGGCTTTGCCTGGCGGACTCAGCGTTCGCCTGCGTTCCGCAATGCCGTTTCGGCTTC
>JBGSME010000215.1:0-1815 GCA_041740335.1 Bryobacteraceae bacterium
AAGCCGCCGCCGAGGTTGACCATGGAGAGGACGACGCCGCGGGCGCGGAGGCGCGCAAACAGGCGGGCTGTTTCGGCGATTGGCTGTTCCCAAGCCGCCGGGTCGGTTTGTTGGGATCCGACGTGGAAGGAAATGCCCCACGGGAGCAGGCCGAGATCGGCCGCGCGGCAAAGAAGAGCTTCGGCGGAATCGGCGGAGCAGCCGAACTTCCGGGCGAGGGGCCACTGGGATCCGCCGGAGCCGGCAGCGAGGCGGCAGAACACCTTGGCGCCGGGGGCGTGCGCGGCCAGCTTTTCAAGCTCCTCTAGGCAATCGAACGCATACCGGCGGACGCCGCGGCGATAGGCATAGGCGATGTCTCGGGATTTCTTGAGCGTATTGCCGTAGGAAAGATCGTTGGGAGAAGCGCCTGCGGCGAGGCAGAGGTCCACTTCGGCGGGGCTGGCGACGTCGAAACGGGATCCGCAAGCGGCGAGGAGTTCGATGATCTCCGGGGCTGGATTGGCTTTCACGGCGTAGTGAATGCCGGCGCCGGGGAAGCATTCCCTGAAGCTGGAGAGAGCGTCTTCGACGCGGCTCAGGTCCATCAGTAAATAGGGGGTCGCCATCTGGCCGGCGACGGTCGGGACCATTTTGAGCGCGCTTGAGCAAGCTTGCACTGTTGTCATTTCTCGTTTCCTACAAGCCCTCAGCGGAAATGCTCCGCAAAAAGGATCACGAGACGGAAATTCGCGATCCCATACGGGTCGCGTTTCCGCTGACACTCATAAAGGGGCATGGCTCTTACTGGGTTCTCGTGGTATAAACGCGAAAGGAATGCCGTCCGACACCGGGGGCGTTACGCTCCTTCTACAGCGCTGGACCGATGGGGATTCAGAGGCGCTAAACGAACTGATCCCAATGGTTTACAGCGAGCTGCAGATGCTGGCTCACCGGCAGCTCCGGCACGAGCGCCCGGGCCATACCCTGCAGACCACCGCGCTGGTAAACGAGGCCTATCTGCGTCTGGTGGGCAGCGGGTCGAAGGAGTGGAAGAATCGCGGGCACTTTCTGGCGGTGTGCGCCCAGATTCTGCGGCAGGTGTTGGTGGATGCGGCGCGAACCCGGCGGGCCGCCAAGCGCAACATGGGGCAGGTGGCACTGCAACTGGACGACGACACTCCGGCCCTGGGCGCGCAGTCCGATTCCGGGCTGATCGCGCTCAACGACAGCCTGGAAGCGCTGGCGAAACTGGATCCCATGAAGGCGCGCATCGTGGATCTGAAGTACTTCGGCGGGTTCGGCGTCGAAGAGATCGCGAGTCTGCTCGAAGTTTCAACGGCGACGGTGAAGCGCCACTGGGCAGTGGCGAAGGTCTGGCTGTTCCAGCAGCTCGAGGCGAAGTAAATGGACGCTGAACTTTGGGCGCGGGTGGAATGTATCACTGCCGAAGCGCTGGCACTCCCGGAAGGGGAGCGCCCGGGCTTTGTTGAGAATCGATGCGCGGGGGACGAAGAGACGCTCGAAGCGGTAGTCTCCTTGCTTGACGCCGAAAAGCGAATGGACGCGCGGTATCTCGAAACGCCGATGGTGGACTTTGGGCGTGAGGCGTTCGGCCAGTACCGGGCGTTGCGCGAGATCGGCCGCGGCGGCATGAGCGTAGTGTATCTGGGCGAGCGCACCGGGGAAGAGTTTCACCGGCAGGTGGCGATCAAAATCCTGCTGGCGCCGGGCGCGATCACGCAAGGGGAAACGCGGATTCTGGCGTCGCTCGAGCATCCCAACATCGCGCGCCTGTTCGATGCCGGAACCACCGCCAACGGATTCCGTTTCCTG
>JBGSME010000216.1:0-2757 GCA_041740335.1 Bryobacteraceae bacterium
ATCCGCATCAATCCTGCCTACGCCGATGCGCGCGGGAATCTGGCAAATGTGCTGGCGGCGGGGGGACGCACAGCAGAAGCAGAGGCGGAGTTTGAGCGGGCTCTTCGGCTCCGGCCGGGCGACGCCGGCACGCGCTACAACTACGCGATGCTGCTCGGCAGGCTGGGCCGGTACGACGATGCGCAGCGAGAACTCGAGACGTGTTTGCGCGCCGATCCCGCCTTTGGCGACGCGAACGAATTATTGGGCGATCTTCTGCTGGCGCGCCATCAGACGCCTGAGGCGGTTTCCCGGTATCGGGACGCCGCGAGGTTACGGCCCGAGTCAGCCCGTGCGAACTTCGGCTTGGGCATGGCGCTGGCGGCCACCGGCAACCGGGCAGAGGCGGCTATGTACTTGCGGAAGGCGGCGGCAGGATCGGACACCGAGATCCGCGAACGCGCGGCGCTGGTGTTGCGAGAGCTGGGGGTCAAGTAGGTTGACGCCACGTCGGCGCTGTCAGACAATCGAGTCTGGAAACGGGCATGCGGAGCTTCCTCATCGTCCTCTCGGCAACGGCGGTTATTATCGTCGCGCGGGGCCAACAGGACACACGCGCCAAGCTGGAAGGCGAGTTCACTCGAACCGTCCGGCCATTCCTCCAGACCTATTGCATCACCTGCCACGGCCAGCAGACGCCTGCGGCGCAGATGGATCTGAGCGGGTTCAAGACGATGGCGGCGTTAATGCAGGACGGCCGCCGTTGGAGCCAAATACTGGAGCGTCTCGAAGCCAACGAGATGTCGCCGAAGGGAGCGCGGCATCCGGCGCCGCGGGAGCATCGCGCCGCCGTCGACTGGTTCCATGCCGTCCGCAAACACGAAATGGGCCGCAATGCCGGCGATCCAGGCGTGGTGCTGGCACGGCGCCTCAGCAACGCGGAGTACAACTACACGGTTCGTGATCTGACGGGCGTCGACATCCGGCCGACCAGCGAATTTCCGGTGGATCCGGCCAACACAGCCGGCTTTGACAACTCCGGCGAAACGCTGACGATGTCGCCCACCCTTCTGAAGAAGTATCTGGCGGCGGCGCGTGACGTGGCCAGCCACATGTACTTAAAGGAGAACGGATTCGCTTTTGCGCCGCATCCGATGCTGGTTGAAACGGACCGCGACAAGTTCGCCGTGCATCAGATCATCGATTTTTATCACGCGCAGAACATCGACTACGCCGACTACTTTCAAACCGCTTGGCGTTTCCGGCATCGGGCGGCGCTTGGGAAGCGAAACGCTTCGCTGGCCGATCTCGCGCGGCAGTACGGCGTGAGTGCGAAGTATTTGGAGACAGTGTGGCAGACCCTCGAGAGCCCCGAATCGGCTGGCCCGCTGGCGAAGCTGCAAGCGATGTGGAGAGCCTTGCCCGCGCCGCAAGCCGACCAACCGAACGTGGCGCGCGCCGGCTGTGAGGACATGCGAGCCTACATCGCCGACGGGCGCAAGAAGGTGGAGCCGCGTTTTATCAACATTACGGCGGGCCGCATCGGGGCGGCCTGGCAACCGCTGCTGATTTGGAAGAATACGCAATACGCGACGCATCGCCGGAAGTTCGACCCGAGGCAGTTGCAAGTTGAGGGCGAGCCGAGGTTCAAGCAGGACAATGTGGTGGAGCCCGAATGGGCGAATGCGTTCGGCCCGGGCAAGACAATCCTGGTGGAGAATGAGCCCGGCGACCCGGACCTGTTCGTTCCGGCCGGCGAACGCGCACGGTACGAACTGGCTTGGGGCCGGTTCTGCAGCGTCTTTCCCGACATGTTCTACAAGGAATCGCGCGGCCGAAACTATTTCAAGACGGGCAAAGATGAAGGGCGCTACCTGAGCGCGGGCTTCCACAATGTCATGGGCTATTTTCGTGACGACCAACCGCTTTATGAGTTGTTGCTGGACGCGGCGCAGCAGGCGACCTTGGACAGAATGTGGCGGGAGATGGATTTCGTCGCTTCCATCAATATCCGCACCTACGTGGAATTCGCAAAGCTGGGGACGCGTGGAACGCGAGACGACTTCAAGGACGGCGAGCCCGAGGTGAAAGAAATAGAGGTAGGCGAGATCATTTCGGAAGCGAAGATCAGACAACTCGAAGCCGATTATCTGGAAGTGGCCAAGGGCGCCAGCGGCGTGGCGATCCAAGCGGTGAAGGGCTTCTTCGACGGGGCCAACGAGGGCATCCGCTGGGTGCAGAAAGCCCGCCGCGACGCTGAGTCGAGCCACTTGCAGGCGCTGCTCGATTTCGCCAGCCGCGCGTATCGGCGGCCGTTGTCGCCGGCGGAACGCGCCGATTTGCTGTCCTTCTATGGCGAAGTGAAGGAACGCTACGGCCTGGACCATGAGGGTGCGATCCGCGAGGGGATCGTTCTGGTGTTGACGTCTCCAAAGTTCTCCTACCGCGTCGATACGGTTGAAGCCAGCGGCGGAGTTCAACCGCTATCGAATTTCGATCTGGCTAACCGGCTTAGTTACTTTCTGTGGTCCAGCATGCCCGACGAAGAGCTGCTGCGGCACGCCGAGGCTGGCGACCTGCGCGAGCCGGAAGTGATCAAAGGCCAGGCGCGGCGGATGCTGCAGGACCGGCGGATCCGGGCGCTGGCGGTGGAATTCGGGGGCAATTGGCTGGGCTTTCGCGATTTCGAGCAAATCGGCACCGTGGATCGCGAGCGCTTTCCCTCATTCAGCGATGAATTGAAACAGGCGATGTTCGAGGAGCCGATACGCTTCCTGT
>JBGSME010000217.1:0-2001 GCA_041740335.1 Bryobacteraceae bacterium
CGCCACCATCAGCTTTCAACTGGTGGATAAGCTGATCGACCTTCCGGTGGAAATCCGCCTCACGAAGAAATAGGACGCGGCAGCACGAGCGCGCCGTCGATCCGAAGCGTCGCACCGCTCACGTAGCCCGCCTCGTCCGACACCAGCCACGCCACTCCGCACGCAATCTCCTCCGCCTTGGCCAGCCGCCCGAAAGGCATGTCGCGCGCGCCTTCGTCGATCTGCTGCTCGGTGAAATGCAGCCGCTCGCCGGGAGTGTCGGTCCACCCGGGTTCAACCAGATTCACGCGGATCTGCAGCGGGGCCAGTTCCGCCGCCGCCGTCATCGCCAAGTGGTTTACGCCCGCTTTAGCCATGTTGTAGGCGGCCGACAGCGGAAATGGCCGCGCCACATGCACTGAGCTGATCGCCACCAGGCTGCCGCCGCCTCCCTGCGCCTTCAATTGCCGCGCCCCGTGCTGGAATGCGTGAAAGACGCCCCACATGGTTACGTCCACCGTCTTCTTCGCCAGGTCCACCGGCATTTCGAGGAACGGTTTACGATAGCTCCAGGCCGCGTTGGCCACCACGGCATCCAAACGGCCGAACCGGTCCACCGCCCTGTCCACCGCTTGCGCGTGCGTAGACGGATCCGTTACGTCGCCCATGACGCACTCGGCTTCCGATCCCGCTTCGCCCACTTCACGCACAAGATCGTCCAGCGGCAGTTGATCCACCGCCACGATGCGATATCCTCGCCGGGCCAGTTCGAGCGCGCACGCCCGGCCAATCCCGCGCGCGGATCCAGTGATGATGGCGGTCTTTCGCACGGCAGGAATAGGCTTCTTAAAAGATCGCCTTCACCCCGAACTGTACCCGGCGCGGCGATTGCGCCGATGAGATCCGCCCAAAGCTCGGTGATCCGAGAAACAGATCCGGCAAGTCAAAATTGGTGTGGTTGAAGAGATTGAAGAACTCGGCCCGGAACTGCAGGTTGAACCTCTCGCGCAGGGCGAAGTTCTTAATCACCGAGGCGTTGACGGTCTGCATTCCTGCGCCGTCGACGATGTTGCGTCCGGCATTGCCGAACGTTCCGCGCTCGGGCATCGCAAACGCCGCGGTGTCGAACCAGCGGTCAGGACCAGGATTGGAGAGGCGCGGATCGGAGATGACATGCGGCCGGTCATTGGCGCCAAATCCGAGCACGGAGCGCCCGGTGCCGCTGTTGTCCAGTTCGGAAAGCAGCGCCACGGTAAACGGACGCCCGGTCTGGAAGCTCCAGATACCGAAGGTCTGCCAGCCGCCGCGCCACAGGCCTTTGCCCAACGGAAGGTCGTAGGCGTAACTCAACGCCAGCCGCTGGCGCACGTCGAAGTTCGAGCGCGCGCGCTCCAAAGACACGTTGCGCGAATCCTGCGGAAAGTTCGGATCGCCGGCCGAAGCAAAAAAGTTGCTGGCGTCGTCGATCGACTTCGACCATGTGTAGGAGGCCAGCGCCGACAATCCGTGCGAGAACCGCTGCTGGAACCGCGCCTGCAGCGCATGGTAGTTCGAATTCGCCCGTGATTCCAGAATGTTGATGTCGTCAAAACGGGGATTCGGCCGCGGATTCTGCGGCGCCGCGCTCGGGCCCGGCTGGTTGATATCGCGGGCCGAGTAGAGTCCCGTGCCCTTGGATCCGGTGTAGCCGGCTTCGAACAAACTCGCAGATCCAAGATTCTGCTGGACGTTGAAATTCCAATGCTGCATGTACGGCGTTCGCAGATCCCGTTGGAAAGCCGTCGCTGAACTCGGCAGCGGGAATGGATAGCTGGCCGGGAAGGGATCGTGCAGCAGCAGCGGGAACTGCTGCAGCGCAACGAAGATCCGGAAGTCAAAGTACGGAGCGCTGAAGTAGAGGCCCTCGCCCGGCGCCAGTGACGACTGATCGAAATAAACGCCATAACCCGCGCGTACGACCGTTCCGTTACCCACCAGATACGACACGCCGATGCGCGGCGCAATGTTGTTCTTGTCGGCGAG
>JBGSME010000218.1:0-9625 GCA_041740335.1 Bryobacteraceae bacterium
GCCCACGCAGGCGATGCAGGCGTCCGGCAAGCGGCCCTCGGCTTCCAGAATCTGGGCACGCGCTTCCTCACCGATGCAGCGATGAAAATCGCGGACCATCACCGGATATGGATGCGCCCCCAGCGCCGAGCCCAGCAGATAATGCGTCGTCTCGACATTCGTAACCCAATCCCGCATGGCCTCGCTGATCGCATCTTTCAACGTCCGGCTGCCAGCCTCAACGCCGGTCACTTTCGCGCCCAGTAATCGCATCCGAAACACGTTCAGCCTTTGCCGCCGCATATCTTCCGCGCCCATATAGACCGTGCAATCCAGCCCGAAAAGCGCGCAAACGGTCGCCGTGGCAACGCCATGCTGCCCGGCGCCGGTTTCCGCGATCACCCGTTTCTTCCCCATTCGCCGGGCCAGCAGCACCTGCCCCAGGCAGTTATTGATCTTGTGCGCGCCCGTGTGCAGCAGGTCTTCGCGCTTGAGATATATGCGCGCGCCGCCAAGTTCCTCCGAGAGCCGCCGCGCATGATACAGCGGCGTTGGACGTCCCGCGAAATTTTTCAGCAGGTCTTTCAGTTCGGCTTGAAACGCCGGATCCTCCCGCGCCTCACGCCACGCCGCCTCCACCTGCTCCAGCGGAGACATCAACGTCTCGGGTACGTAGCGGCCGCCGTAGGATCCGAAATGCCCCTGGGCGTCAGGCTGTGATTCTAGTGATATGTTGCTCATGCTGCGATGTCCCTGGCGGCGCGAATAAACTCGGCCACCTTTCGATGATCCTTGATTCCCGGTGATGCTTCCAGTCTCGAACAGGCATCCACGCCCCACGGCTTCACCATCGCGACGGCGCGCGCCACATTCGTTGCATCCAGCCCTCCCGCCAGTACGATCCTGCTCCGCGTCTCCCGCACCAAACCCCAGTCAAACGTGCGCCCAGTCCCTCCGTGCGCGTCGCCGGCCGGCGCGTCCAGCAGAAACGCCTCAGCCGAATTGCCGCTTAGCACACTCGCGTCGAAGCCGTCGCTCACCGCGATCGCCTTCCAGATGCGTATTCCCGCCGGCTCTTCGCACGACCCGTGCAACTGCGCGACATCCAGCGACAATCGCTGGCAAGCCAACTCGATCACGCCCGCCGATTCATTTACGAAAACGCCCACCCGCAGCACTTCCGCCGGCAACGCCGGAACGAATCGCTCCGCCTCATCCACCGGACAGTATCGCGGGCTCTTCGGCCAGAAGTTGAAACCAAGCGCCGTTGCACCGGCATCAATCGCCTGCCGCGCGTCCTGCTCGTTGGTGATCCCGCAGATCTTGATTGTCATGCCGAAACGAGACCTTTGAGCGCCGCCACCGGATCGCCGGAGCGCATCAAATGCTCGCCAACCAGAAAGGCCTGATACCCCGCGCCAACCAACAACCGGACGTCCGCCGGTCCATGGATTCCGCTCTCGCTCACACGCAGCGTTGGCTCCGGAATCAGCTCCGCCAACCGCAGCGACGTTTCGAGCGTCACCGAGAAATCATGCAGGTTGCGGTTGTTCACGCCGATGATCGCCGCCCCCGAGTCGATCGCCTTCAGCAGCTCCTCTTCGTCGTGCACTTCCACCAAAGCGGCCATCCCGTAGCCGGCCGCCACCTCGCGAAACCGTGTGAGTTCGGCTGTCGAGAGCAGCGCGGCAATCAACAGAATCGCATCCGCCCCGTGCGCCGCCGCTTCCACCACATGGAACTCATCGATCGTAAAGTCTTTGCGCAGCGCCGGCAACCCGGACTCTTCCCGCGCCGCTTCCAGGTCGGCCAGCGACCCCTGAAAAAACTGCTCGTCGGTCAGCACCGATAGGCACGACGCACCGCCTTCGGCGTAACCGCCGGCAATCCGCCTCGCATCGAAATCCGCCGCCAGCAGGCCCTTGCTTGGCGACGCTTTTTTTACCTCGGCAATAATCGACGGCCGTCGCGCTGACAGCGCCGCGAAGAAGTCCCGCCGATCGCTCCGCCGCGCCTCAGCCGCTGCCTCTATTGCATCCCGCAAGCCCGCGCGCGCAGCCAGTTCAGCGCGCTTGTGCTGCACAATTCGGTTCAGTACGTCGGGTACGGCTTGAATCATTCCGGGAATCTTTCATCGTATCATTAGGAACACAACGTCATGCTGAATTCTCAACTCTCCGCCGCCTCTATTTCCCGCCGCAATCTACTTGCCGCTCCCGCGTTCCTGCAGCGAGTCAATCAGCCGCCCAACATCATTTGGCTCACGGGCGAAGATATGGGCAACCAGTTGGGATGTTACGGATTTCCTCACGTTCGAACGCCCAATATTGACCGTTTGGCGTCGGAGGGCGCGCGCTTTAACAATGCGTTCACCACGGCTCCGGTCTGCTCGGCCAGCCGATCCGCCTTCATGACCGGCGTGTTCCAGACAACCTCCGGCGCGCATAACCATCGCAGCCATCGCAAAGACGGTTACATGCTGCCTTCCGGGATCCGCCTGATTACCGATCGCCTCCGCGACAAAGGCTACTTCACCTGTAACGTCCTCGAGGTCGCCCCCGGCGTCGGCGGCAAAGGCAAAACGGATTTCAACTGGAACGTCAAAAAGCCGTTCGACGGTACTCACTGGAACCAACGCAAATCGGGCCAGCCCTTTTTCGCCCACGTCAACTTCCAGGCTCCGCACAAAGGCCCTTCTTTCCCGCGCGCCCGCAAACTGATGCGGCCTCTCATTGACCCCAACAAGATCGACCTGCCTCCCTATTGGCCAGACCACCCCGTTGTCCGCGACGAATACGCCAACTACCTCGACGCCATCAATCTGCTCGACCAGGACATCGGTGTCACCCTGGACGCCCTTAAGAAAGATGGACTTCTCGAAAACACCATCATCGCCTTCTTCGGCGACAACGGCCGCTGCCTCATCCGCGGTAAACAATGGCTCTATGACGCCGGCATCTCCGTTCCTCTCGTCGTCCGGTGGCCCGGCAGCGACATCAAACCCGGATCCGTTCGTGACGATCTCGTCATGGCCATCGATCTTACCGCCACCACGCTCGACATGGCCGGCGTCCAGATTCCAACAGACGACAAAATGGACGGACAGCCCCTCTTCGGTCCAAAACATCGCGACCGCGCACAAATCTTCGCCGCACGCGATCGATGCGACATGACGGTGGACCGTATCCGATGCGTCCGCACTCAACAATGGAAGTACATCCGCAACTTCATGCCTGAGCGCCCCTACACCCAGCACAACGAATACATCGAAACCAACTACCCGACTCTGGGTGTCATGAAGGAACTCCATAAGAATGGCAAGCTGAATGCCACTCAATCGTTGTTTATGGCGTCTCGAAAACCGGATGAGGAATTATACGATCTCACCAAGGATCCGCACGAAGTGAACAACCTCGCCGCGGTCGCCTCCCATCAGGGCGCAAAGCAGAAGCTCGCCGCCCACCTCGATCGTTGGATCGCAGCCAGCAACGATCAGGGCCGCATCCCAGAAAAGCCGGAAGCGGCCGTACTTTAGGGAGACCGCTTGGCATACCTGCGGCTCACCATCGCGCTGGCATCGGCGTTCGCGCTCTTCGCCGACGGGTTGATCCCGCCGCTCGATCCCAAGCAAATCGAAACCGCGCGCCGCGCCCTCGCCGAGTTCAAAACCAATGTGAGAGGCCCGTACCTGCGCATCCGCTGGTATTGCAAAGATGGGTCTATTCTCCCGCCCGCCGGCAATCCCTGCAAGGAATTAGGCGGGGGCGTTCAACACGCCGAACTCGGCCCCGCCGCGCGCCAACTCGCCGCTTGGAACATCAACGCCGGAACAATACTTACCGGGCTGCCGTTCGACGAACTGTTGGACGCTCCCCGCTACTATCACCGCCTAAAGGAACTTGTCCTTGAGCAATACCTGATCGAAGTCGACCAAGGCTGGATCTATCGCAAGGCAGTCAGCTATCGCGGCTCGCGGCAGATTGAAGACGAAGAGCGAGCCGGCCGCGACTTCCTCACCCGGCTGTTCGCCGATCCGCAATGGGCCGCCCGCAACTACCATCTCGCCGTCCAACTGGTGCGAGTATTGCCGCATGGTGTCGCCGATTCTACAATTCAGAAGGCCCGCGCGCTCGCCGCCGCTGCCGCCGATCTGGATCCCCGCTTTCAGAACCTCCGCGCCAAGATCCACTCCCATCCTGGCTCCGAAGACCTTGCCGCGGTCGAGGCATTTATCAAGGAGAAGGACCCGCCGGCCGAAGCCGCAAAGTCGCTCGAAGCCCTCGCCGCTCTTCTCCGCGCTCAGCAAAATCCGGCCAACTGGCTGCCGCGGCTTGACGCCATGGCCCGTCAACTCAAAGGCACCTCGTTTCCACCGCTCATCACCGCTCTCGAATCGGCCCTTCGCGAAGGCGGTAGCGAGCTCGCACTCACTCGCTCCGCGGACCTCTCGATCGCCATCCGCGACGAGCTTTCCACTTCCAACAATGGGCGCCGTAACCTCATCCTCCTTGACCTGAACGGTATGGTCCAGGAAAAAGCCTTCGAACTGCGCCCCCCTCCCGCGATCACCTCGCGCCACGCCATGCTCGCCCATTGGTTCCAGCACGTCCGCCTCGCCGCCGGAGCCGGACTGCTGTCCGATCGCCAGATTGAGGCTATCGCTCGCGAGATCGGCGGCCCTCTCAAACCCGCCAAAATCGACGCCACCCAGTACCGCCGCTCGCTTCGCTATCTCAACCGCGCCGTCGAATGGTGCCGCGCCACCGTCCAGCGGGACTTCGGTCCCGTTGCCGCCCACTACGCAACGGCTGAACCGGCCGCTTCCGGACTCGTCGACAGCCTCCTTCGTGGTTCCGCCGCTCTGCCCTTAGCCAATCTCATCGAAGTCCTCGCCACCGACGCCGGCCGTCAGTCCGGCCTTCGTCACTCCGTCTTCGGCCGCGACGCTTCGGCCGGAGTCGCCGGACTCAATCCGGGCATCGCCACCGGCCGTTTCGGCATCCTTCGCGAAGGCGAAGAAAAAGGCGATGTCGATCCGCGCAGCATCTACGCCATCGCCCAAACCGCATCGGATCTCAAGCCCATGGCCGGCATTCTCACGCTCGATAGCGGCAACATGCTTTCCCACGCCCAACTGCTCGCCGCCAACCTCGGCATTCCCAACGCCACACTTCCCTCCTCTCTCCTTCGCGACCTCGAATCCAAGGTCGGCGTCGAGGTCTTCTACGCCGTGACGCCCAAGGGCGTCGTGGTGCTGAAAGAAAAATCCGAACTCACCGCGGCGGAGCGAAAGCTTTGGGCGGCACAGCCGGCCGCCGCCCGCCAACGGATCAAGCTCGACACCGCGCGCCTCCGCCTGGACGATCGCAAACTGCGTGCACTCACCGAAGTTTCTGCCGCCGATTCCGGCATCGTCTGCGGACCCAAAGCTGCCAACCTCGGCCAACTCGCCGGCTACTTCCCGGACAAAGTCGCCCCCGGGCTCGTCGTCCCCTTCGGCATCTTCTATCAACACATCGATCGCGACCTCGATGGCAGCGGACGCACCCTCCAGGCCCAGATCACAGAGATGGTAGCCGAATCGGAAAACATGCGTGTGCGCAACGCGGAACCGGCTGCGATCAGCGCTTACGTCTATCCCCGCCTGGCGCACTTCCGCCAGGTGATTCAACAAATGACGCTGCTTCCCGAGTTTGAGAAGGACCTGACCGCGCGCATGATGTCGATGTTCGGCCCCGACGGCGCATACGGCGTCTTCGTCCGCAGCGACACCAACGCCGAGGATTTGCCCCAGTTCACCGGCGCCGGATTGAATCTCACGCTCGCCAATCAGGTGGGTGTCGCGAATATTCTTCGAGCCCTCCGCGCTGTTTGGGCATCGCCGTTCACCGAGCGCGCCCATGACTGGCGATCCCAAGCCCTCATCGGCACCGACAAAGTTTATCCGTCGGTGATTGTCATGCGCGCCGTGCCCAGTGACAAGTCCGGCGTCATCGCCACCGCCGATCTCGAAACCGGGGATCCGGAAACCATTACCGTCAATCTCAGTGAAGGCGTCAGCGCGGTGGTCGATGGCGGTGTCGCCGAATCGCTCCTCCTTTTGCCCGCCGGAAAACCAAAGCTCCTCCAGCAGTGCCGCGCCACCTATCGCAAAACGCTCGGCCCCAAAGGCGGCTTCGTCAACCTTCCGCCCATCGGCGCAGGCTCCCTGCTCGATGAATCCGAAATCGCGCGACTGCGCTCCATGGTCGCCGAAGTGAAACGCAAGTATCCGCCCGCCCACACTGACGACGGAGCCACGCTACCCTGGGATATCGAATTCGGTTTCGAAAATGGCGAACTGCGTCTGTTCCAGATTCGGCCGCTGGTTCGATTCCAGGAGCTCAAAACCCTCGAAGCCCTTGCCTCGCTCGAGTCCGGCCCCGCTGCCAAAATGGTCGACATGGAAGTTGCCGCGCAATGATACTACTCGCCGCCCTTTTACTGCTGCCGCTTGCCGCCGCTGCCTATCCCCTCGACGGAGCGGCAAAAACCGGAATTCGCCGGCTCATCGGCTACAAGGAAAAGATCAGACTTCCGCCGGGCGGCACACGCACTACCGATCAGATCAAGCTGCGGCTCACCGCCAACCCGTCCCTCGACATCACAGCCGATACGCCTCGGGACCCTCGCCTCCAAAAAGGGCTCGACACTATTTTCGCCGGCCGTGACCGGTCCTACAGCATCGCTGTGCTCGACATCACCAATCCCGCCCACCCCAGGTACGCCGCCATTCGTCAGGACGTGAAACGCATTCCCGGCAGCGTCGGCAAGATCTTTGTCGCCACCGGCTTCTTCGCCGCCCTCGCCCGCGCCCATCCCGATACCGCCGCCCGCGAACGCTTCCTTCACGACACCATCATCGAAGCCAGTGACTTCGTTTACGTCGACGGCAAGACCGTTCCGTTCTACGATCCCGCAAAGAAGACGCTCATCAATCGCCGTCTCGCCGCCGGCGATAAATTCAATCTCTACGAATGGCTCGATCACATGCTCAGCCAAAGCTCCAATGCCGCCGCCGCCGAAACCTGGAAGCAGGGCATGCTGCTTGACCGCTTCCCGAAGGAATACCCGCTGGCCAAAGCCGACATCGATCGATTCTTCCGCGAAACACCAAAAACCGAACTCGCCGCGCTGTCGCTCTCCGTGAATGAAGACGCGCTCAGAGCCGCCGGGCTCGACACCGAAAAACTCCGCATCGGTACCTTCTTCACCCGCAACGGCGGACGCGCCGTTCCCGGCACCGCAAGTTACGCATCGCCCGGCGAACTGCTCCGCTGGCTCGTCAAACTCGAACAGGGAAAAATAGTCGACCCCTGGTCCAGCCTCGAAATCAAGAAGCTGCTGTACTTCAGCCGTCCCCGTTACCGCTATTCATCGTCGCCCGCCCTCGCCGATGCGGCCGTCTTTTTCAAATCCGGATCGTTGTTCGAATGCGCGCCGGAGCCCGGCTTCCAGTGCGGCCAGTATCGCGGAAACAAACTGAACCTCATGCACTCGGTGGCAATCGTTGAATCCGGCGCAAAGATCTATTTGGTCGCCATGACGTCCAACGTCCTCAAGCTCAACTCCGCCTTTGAACACCAGACCGTCGGAACGTTGATTGAACGCCTAATCCAATCCACCGGCGAATGACCGTTCCGGTCCCCGCATCACCAACTCGTCCAACTTCACGATCAGCCGCGGCAACACTTCCCCGCCCCGCGCGTCCTTCATCAATGCCACCGCAATGTACTTGTGCCCGGCATGCTCCACCAGCGCCGCGTCACAATGGGAATCCTGCCAGCTTCCGGACTTGCGATAAATTTCCAGCACGCCCGGCAGCGTCTCCAGCCCCTTCACAAACTTGTGATGGATCCCGGGCTTGGAAAGAATCTCCTTCATCTCCGCGCTGAACTTCGCATTCACCAGCCGGCCTTGATCCAACATCCAGAAAAATCGCGTCACCTGCAGACTGTTCGCCGCATGCGAAAGCTGCGCCAACGGATCCTTCTTCCAATACTCGGCCGGTCCGCCCGCGCCATACGATTTCCCTATCCACAATCCGCCATTCAGAATCGGATCGTACAACCGGTAAATCGGGCTCGTCAGCACCTTCGCGATGAAATCAAAACCAACCGCCCGAATCGCCCGCGACGCATCCAGATTCGACGAGAACCGGATCAGCCGCGTGAACATTTCCTTCACAGCCGGGTTGTACTCGAGCATCCCCTGGCTGATCGCCTCAAACCCCGCCAGTATGATCGCAATCTTCGGTAGACTCGCCGCATACATCATCCGCCGGTCATTCAACCCCGCGTACCGCGGCTTTTCCGGATTGGTCACGTCCATCAACGACACCGCCAACCGGCCCTGATCGAGCTGCACCCGCAGCCCCATCTCGCGCAGCGAATTCTCGAGCGATCGCTGCAGCGCCGGATCTACCGCCGGCAATTCATCGCTCTCTCCGCGGGCAGCCACGGGCCCCAGAAGCAGTGAAGATACAATCAAAACGATTGGCAGTTTATGCATAGAGACAACCCGCCCAGGATAGCACCGTGGTACTGAATCGAAGGTCCCTGTTGTGGTTTCCCGCAGTCATTCGCGCCTACGGCCAGGAAACAAATCCACCCTACGGCGCCATGGCCGGCGATGTCACCGCCTGCTCCGCCACCGTCTGGAGCCGTTCCTCATCGCCCGGCAATAGGCTCCATGTCGAATGGTCCACGCACCAGGATTTCCGGGGCTCGCGCACCCGTACCGGCCCCGTCGCCATGCCCGAAACCGGACTCACCGCCCGCATCCATCTCACCGGCCTTCCGCCCGGCCAAACCATTTTCTACCGCGCACGTTTTGGAGACGGCCAACCGGTGGAAGGGCGCTTTCGAACCGCTCCCACCACAACCCGCAGCGTTCGCCTGCTCTGGTCCGGCGACATGGTGGGCCAGGGTTGGGGCATCCGTAAGGATCAGGACGGCATCCCCATCTTCGAAGCCATGCGTCAGCGTCAACCCGATTCCTTTCTGCACTCCGGCGACTCCATCTACGCCGACGGTCCCGTGCTCCCCGAAGTGAACCTGCCCGGCGGTACCGTTTGGAGGAACCACACCACCGAAGCCAAAAGCAAGGTGGCAGAAACACTCGACGAGTTTCGCGGCAATCATCTCTACAACCTGCTGGACCCCGCTGTTCGCCGCTTCAATCACGAAGTGCCCCAAGTGTGGCAGTGGGACGATCACGAGGTCACCAACAACTGGTCACCCGGTAAAGATCTGCGCGACGACCCTCGCTATCGGGAAAAAGACATCCGGCTCCTCGTCGAACGCGGACGCCGCGCCTTCCTCGAACATGCTCCAATGCCGCCCTAGCCGCGCGGACGCATCTATCGCAAGATCGCCTACGGCCCATTGCTCGATCTTTTCGTCGTCGACATGCGCTCCTACCGCGCCGCCAACAGCGCGAACCGGCAGACCATCGAGGATCCGTTCCTGGGCCGCGAACAGTTGCGCTGGCTCCAACACGACCTCGCGCGCTCGAAAGCCGCGTGGAAGATCATCGCTGCCGACATGCCGCTCGGCCTCATCGTCGGCGACGGCAACGACAGCAACGGCCGCCCGCGCTTCGAAAA
>JBGSME010000219.1:0-6455 GCA_041740335.1 Bryobacteraceae bacterium
GTATCGCCGGACAGCCGGGGCGCAGGCGAAATACCGGGCGGTGTTTTCGCAAGCGGCGCCACCGATGGTGAATCGGCAAGGCCTTGCGTTTCCGATCGAAGACGGGCGCTGGCTGGTGACCTTGGCCGGCGGCGGCGGTGACTATCCACCGGTCCGCGAAGACCATTTTCTGGACTTCGCGCGGTCGCTGCCGGACCCGGAAGTCTACAATGTCATCCGCAATTCGACGCCGCTTGGGCCGATCCACGGGTCGCGGTTCGACGGCAACCGGCTGGTCCACTATGAGCAGGTCGCGATGCCCGATGGTCTTGTTGTCATCGGCGATGCCGCATGCGCGTTCAACCCCGTCTATGGGCAGGGGATGACCACCGCGGCGATCGGCGCGCAGCTTCTCGATGATTGCATGAGCGCGGGCGGCACACAGAGCTTTCAGCGAAAGCTGGCCAAGGCTGTCGCGCCGGCATGGAAGTTGTCGACGACCGCGGACTACCGGTATCCGGGCGTCAGCGGACCAAAGGCCGGCTTTGAGACGGCGTGGATGCATGCGTTTCTGGACCGTGTGATCGCGCGGTCGTGCGTCGATGAGAGTACGCGGTTGACGCTAATGGAGGTGCTGCACATGCTTCGCACGCCGCAGGCTCTGTGGCGGCCATCCATACTATGGGGCGCCTTCGCTGGAAAGCGCGGCACCGGCCATCCGGTGGAGAGCAGGGAGATGGTAGCGGAGCAACAGGACCCCTTCGCCGCGACGCGAATCGGTCTCGGGTGAAGCCCCGCCTATTCATCCTCGAAGACGGCGATGACGCTGAAGTTGTATTGCATCGCGCCGGACGCCTGTCCGAACAACATCGACGGGCGCCCCGCGTCGACGGTTTCCGGCGTCGGTTCCATCACGACCGAGCGCAGTTTTCCGCTCGACTTAGCGCTGCGGCGCGCCTCCACCATCAGTTCCGACAGCACCTTGCGGCGAGTTGCGTCGATCGTTTTTGGCGACGCGCGGAGAAAGAACTGATAGGTGAGCGGGATCGCGTTCTCCGCCAATTGGCGCCGTGTCTGTTCCAGGCGTTTGAGCGTGTCGTCCAGGGTGTTATAGGGACGGATCAGGCAGAATTGCCAGCCGACGCGGTCCGGCGTCTCACGAAGGGTTCCGACGCTTTTCAGATCCTGGGGAGCGATGCCCAACGGCGCCATCAGTGCTACCGCCTGTTCAAACAAGGTTCCTGACGGCGTGGCGAGGACCATTTCGACGAAGATCTCTTCGGGGGCGAGCGTCACGGCCCGGTAGGCGGTTCCCACGGTCTGAGCGGACGCAGCTGCGATCGACAAAAGGGCCACTGCCATTGTGGGTTGCATATTGCCTGCTATGACGGAGGCCGGCGGGCGGAAGGGTACAGCGTTACCGGCGCGCGTCGCAGGCCACGAGTTTTCCGGAGGCGGCGTAGTCGAGAATCACTTCGTCGCAGGTGATGAGAGTGGCGTTGCTCAGCCGCGACTGGGCCACGAGGAATCGGTCACACGGGTCGCGATGCTCTCTGCCATCGAACTTGCGGATCCATAGCGGCAACTCAACGGACAAAGTGACCATTTTACTGGTCAACGGGCGAATGCGAACACCGGGCGCGCGTTTCTGGTCACGGACAAAGGTCATGAGGTCGGAATGGACTCGCAGGTCTCCGCGCTGCGATTTTAGGGCGATTTCCCACACGGAGGTTGCGCTCACCAGCAAGCGCCTTTCGCGAGCCGCAAGTTCAATCCACGGGCCAGGGTGCAAATCGAGCGAGACCGCCAGCGTTGCCGCTACTCCAGATCCAGATGTGTGTGTCCAGAAGAAGGGGACGGGGACCGCTCAAATCAGAGGTCAGCATCCACTTCCCAGTCTGGATTCACTGGACTTACGAGATCTCCGGTCTCTTCCATGACGCCTGCGGACCGGTTCAAAAATGGAAGTAGCGCTGCTGGTGGCAGGGGCACCATACGGGCATAGGCTTGCCGCGCTTGGTGATGATGATCTCCAGTTCCTTATCGCGGACTTCATCCATTAGCGCCAAGCATGTCGCTTTGAACTCCGCTGCGGTCACCGTCCGGGCGGCGTGTCCGGCGAGCAGAGCCACGGATCGCATTTTGAGTCGCGGCCATGATGCGTGCCTCCTATATGGCTATAGACAAGGACCATGCGAATGTCAAGGGTTACAGCTTGCCTTGGGATAGGGTTTCGAGGAAATTGCGGGAGATCGGCCAGCGCCCCACCACCAGGGTTCCATCCTGTTTGAAATCGCCGCCGATCAGAATGCCGCTCAGGTCATCGGGATTCGGGGTCTGCTTCTGCCGCGTGAAAAAGTTCCCCAACATCGTGGTGGCTTGTGCCATGTTCTCGCGGCTTGCGGCCGCGTCTTCGGGTGAGGCGAACTGGGCCCGCATTTCCGCTTCGAAGGCGTCGCCAGAGGCACCGAGCGCGATGGTCATGCGCACGGCTCGTTTCAACTGGGAAGCGAAGGATCCGGCACCGGCCGGAAGTGCACCGGGATTGGCCAGCACCTTACCGGGGACGGCGACCCAAAAAGGCTGCGGCGGAATCCAGAAACCGGGCGGCTCCGGCCGTTGCGGAACCGTCATTTTGGCGGCCCAGACGTCGTCATCGATCGCCACCGACAACACGCCCTCACTCAACGGGTAGAACGAGAGAAACCGGTCTGGCGCCCGGCCTTCCAAGCCACAGTAGCCGGCTTTGCACTGGGCGCCGTGCTGTTCGGCGTAGCGCCTGATGTCGGCCCAACTGAGGCGGCCCTTTAATAGAAAATTGCTGCGCTGGCCACGAAAGACACCGCAGATTGCGTCAAGGTCTTCGCGATAGTCGAACTTCACCGCTTCGACGAAGCGGCGGTAGTCGAGTTCCTCGGAAGCGCGGCTCCCGGCGAGCATGTCCAGTAACCCGGCGCGGCGCAGAGCCTGCGCATCGACGAAAAACTGGACGCCATCCTCTTGCGACGGCAAACGCAGGAGGAGGCCGCGCAGGGACACATCGCGCCGTTGTCGCGCGGTCTCCAATATGAACAGAGCGAGGGCGCAGAGAACGATCAGCAGAATCGACAGCGGAAGGGGCCGCAGCTTCACTTCGCTTCCCTATGCCGTCACGGCCGAACCGGCAAGCCGGGCTTCGCGCCACAACGCGATATAGGGATCCAGTTCGCGCATCAGCCGAGCGAATGTTTCGAGATGCAGCGACTGCGCGCCATCGCTCCAGGCCTTTTCCGGACACGGATGCACTTCCATCAGCAGAGCGTCAGCGCCCACGGCCACCCCCGCGCGGGATAAGGCCGGAACCAGACTGCGCTTGCCGGTGGCATGGCTGGGATCGAGCACGATGGGCAGATGCGTCAGTTCCCGCAGTACAGGCACGGCGGAAATGTCGCAGGTATTCCGAGTGGCGGTTTCGAACGTCCGGATGCCGCGTTCGCATAGGAACACATCATTGTTTCCGTGCGCCACGACGTATTCGGCCGACATCAGCAATTCCTTCAAGGTTGAGCTCAACCCGCGCTTCAGCAGCACAGGGCGCCCCGCCGAACCTAGCCGCTTCAGCAGCGCGAAGTTCTGCATGTTGCGCGCGCCGATCTGCAAAATATCGGCGTATTCGGCGACCAGGCCAACGTCACGGTCACTCATCACCTCGGTGATGATCGAGAGTCCGGTGGCCTCCTTTGCCTTCTTGAGCAACTTGAGACCTTCTTCCTCAAGCCCCTGGAAATCGTACGGCGAGGTACGCGGCTTGAAGGCTCCGCCGCGCAGCACCTTGCCGCCGGCTTTGGCAACGGCCTCGGCGGATTCCATAATCTGCTTCTCGTTTTCCACCGAGCAAGGGCCCGCCATGACGACGAACTCGTCGCCGCCGATCTCGCAATTGTCGAGGCGGATGCGAGTGGGCTCCTGGCGGAACTCGCGGCTCACGAATTTATACGGGGCCGAAATCCGGACAGCGCGTTCAACCTGCGGCATGGCCTCCAGGGATTCGATACAACTGGTGGTGTCACCGACGCCGATGGCGGCGATCACGACGCGCTCTTCGCCGTCGATGGTGTGTATCTTGTATCCGAAGTCTTCAATCCGAGAGCAGACTTCCTGGATCTCCTCGCGCTTGCTATGCAGTTTCATCGAGATGATCATGACGATCCTATGTTACCGCGCCCCGCGGTTCGGAACGGGAGACTACGATAGAAACATGACCCGCCGCACATGGATTTCAATGAGCGCGCTTGCGCAAGTCCCGGCCCGGCCGCAGGCGCGGCGGACGCGGCCGAATATTCTGTTCGTGATGACCGATCAGCAGCGCGGCGATTGCACCGGTGCCGACGGGCATCCGGTGATCCGGACGCCGAATATCGACCGGATAGCAAAGGAAGGGGTCCAGTTCACGAGCGCCTATTCGTCGACGCCCACCTGCACACCGGCGCGGACCGCGCTATTGACGGGACTTTCGCCCTGGCACCATGGGATGCTGGCGATGGTAGGCATGGCTGAGCGGTACCCGCTCGAGAAACCGCGCGCGCTGCGCGACGCGGGCTATTACACGATGGCGATCGGCAAGAATCACTTCGCGCCGCTGCGCAACGGCCACGGGTACCACCGGATGCTGCTCGACGAGCATTGCGGGTGCGGGAATGTGCACGATCGGGCGATGGCGGCGCGGCGGGCGGCGGAGGACCGTTCCGATTACGAGGCGTGGTTTTGGTCACAAGCGCCGACGCT
This sequence comes from Bryobacteraceae bacterium, assembly GCA_041740335.1. Taxonomy (GTDB): domain Bacteria; phylum Acidobacteriota; class Terriglobia; order Bryobacterales; family Bryobacteraceae; genus DSOI01. The sequence goes on from JBGSME010000219.1 coordinate 4,744, forward strand.
CGATCCGCACGCGACCGGGCTTGGGTGGAACGACTATCCGGCGAAGCCGTTTGCGTTGCCGGAGCATCTCCATCCGACGGTGTGGACGGGGCAATCGGCAGTGCGATTCCTCGATCAATACAACGGACAGGACCCGTTCTTCCTCAAGGTCTCGTTTGTACGGCCGCACAGTCCTTATGATCCGCCGGCGCGTTTTATGCGGATGTACGATGACGCGGCGATTCCGGAAGCGCGCGTGGGCAAGTGGGCGGCACGGTACGAAAAGAGGAACAGCGAACGCCCCGATATCTGGCACGGAAAGGTGGACGCGGCCGAGATCCGGCGGTCACGCCAGGGCTACTACGGCTGCGTCACGCAGGTAGACGATCAGATCGGGCAGATTTTCGAAGCGCTGGAACGCCGCGGCTGGTACGACGAGACGCTGATTGTTTTTACCTCCGACCATGGCGACATGACAGGGGATCAAAACCTTTGGCGGAAGTCTTACGCCTACCAGCCGTCTACTCGTGTCCCAATGATGATGCGGTGGCCCACCGGTCTTGTGTCGGCCGAACGCGGGCAATCGATGCCGCAGCCGGTAGAATTACGCGACATTCTGCCGACGTTTCTTGACGCTGCCGGGGCGCCTGCGTCACGCCCGCTTGATGGCCGCAGCCTGCTCGGCCTGGTGCGCAAGCGCGGGGAAGGCTGGCGCGAGTACATCGACCTCGAGCACGGCGTCTGCTACAGCACGGAGAATCAATGGAACGCGCTCACCGACGGCCGGACGAAGTATATCTTTCATGCGCTGCACGGTGAAGAGCAACTCTTCGATTTGAAGAACGATCCGCACGAACTGACCGATCTTGCAGGCGATACCACGCACGCGGCGCTGTTGCGCCAATGGCGCCAGCGGATGATCGAGCATTTCGCCGAACGCGGAGCGCCGTATCTGGTGAGCGGGCGGTTGGGCCTTCGCGAGAAGAGCCCTACCACCTCGCCGCATTTCCCCGGAAACGGCGCACAGGGATAAGCGTTATTGTTTGATGACGGTGCCGTCACGGCGCCGGATGACGCCCCAGCCGCCGTTGTATTTACCGCGCTCGCCGCGTTCGTTGCCGAAAGGATGCTTCTTGGCGGCGGTTTCATTGACCTCGATGCCCCAACCGGGTTTCTCCGTGATATAGAGATATCCGTTTTCCATGCGCGGGCAGCCGTCGAATATTTCCTTTGAGGCGTCGTTGAATTCCGAGTACTCCTGGATGCCGAAGTTCCAGGAGACGAGATCCAGAGTGACGTTGGCGGCGTGGCCGATGGGGGAGACGTCGCCGGGACCGTGCCATGCGGTTTTGACGCCGAAAGCTTCGCCCATGATCGCCATCTTACGGCAAGGGGTAAGTCCGCCGGCCTGGCTGACGTGGACGCGGATGTAGTCAATGAGGCGTTCCGTAACGAGCGGGCTCCATTCGTGAGGGGAATTGAAGAGTTCACCCATGGCGATGGGTGTGGCGCACTGCTGGCGGACGAGGCGGAACCAAGCGAGGTCTTCCGGCGAGAGGGGATCTTCAAAGAAGAAGAGCTTGAACTTCTCAACGTCCTTACAGAACTGGACTGCCTGGGTGGGGCTGACGCGTTCATGAACGTCGTGGCAGAGTTCGATCTCCTCGCCCAACTGCTTGCGGCATTCTTCGAACATCTTCAGGGCGCGGCGGATGTAGATGGCCGGTTCGTAG
>JBGSME010000220.1:0-3253 GCA_041740335.1 Bryobacteraceae bacterium
GCCGATTGCGCGGCAAGAGCGATCGCAAGCGATGCGATGAGCAGAGCGGCTCGGGCGATCGGGGACGGCATGAGTGGTGCTTAACCGCCGCCGACGAAGTGCACGATCTCTAATTGCGCGCCTGCATCGATCGCCGTGGCCTCCCAGGCGGATTTTCGAACGATGTTGCGATTGAGTTCCACCGCTACTCGCGTGGGCTCGATATCGAGGTGGCGTAGGAGATCCGCGAGCGACAGTCCGGCGGGCGCTTGCTGTGGCTGTCCATTGACGGTGATACCGATGATGGCCGGCCTCGTTGTGGGACTAAGACTCTCCATCCTTAACATTATATGGCCCGGGGCACGGCCCATCCCTGTTGGGGTGATCTCCCGCCACGCGCCGCGAACCTGCTACGCTGAAGGTTGGATTCCCTCGAGTGACCCTCGGCCCCAGAAGCCATATTTTTATTCTGCAATCGGGCGGCTTACGCGACGTCGTTCTGCTAGAGCCCCTCGTGGCGTCGCTCGTAGTGCGCTATCCGGCCTGTACCATCACGGTGGCGTGCCGGGAAGAGTACACGAGCATCATTCCGCTGTTTTCCCACACGCCTCGGGAAGTGATTCCAATTACATTCGATCCGGTGCTGGAGGACACACCTTCGGCGGCGCTCGGTTCGCGATTGAACGACCTTGACGGATTGTTGGGTCATCGTTGCGTCGAGTTGTTCATCTGCGCTGACCGTAAACCCAGTTGGTTCTCCTGGTATTTGGGCGCAAAGGTGCAACCGCAGCGGGCATTGATGGCGTCGCCCGAAAGCGCGCCGCGGGGCCTCCTGCGCATTCTGCTTGCCGATGCCGGCCTGCCTGAGATCCACTTCGAAGGCGCTGCAATGCTGGCGGGGACACTGCCGGAAACCCAGCGAATCTCGCTGCTGGCCGAAGCGGCCGGCGCCGAAGCGCCGATTCCTCCGAAGTGGCGCTTGCCGTTGGGTTATGACCGTCATGTTGGGTCCGTCCTCGAGGAACTGGGTTTGGAGCATGGCAAGTTCATCGCATGCTTTCCGTTCGACGATTCGGATTCCAATCCTGCCGAAGCCAATCGCCGCAGTTGGCCCGTTGAGCAGCTCTGGAGCGCGCTGCTGCACTTCACGCAGGTATCTGAACTCCCCGTCCTTCTATTGGCTTCCGATCGGCACAAGGAGCAGTTGGAGGCATTGTCGGGCTGTATCGAAGGGGAGCGGGTGAAGACGTGGCTTGCTTCGCCGGTGGACACCGTCTTGCAGGCAGGGCTGATCGCGGCCTCGCGCGCCTATTTCGGCAGCCATTCCGGCTTAACCCATATGGCGCAGGCGTGCCGAATCCCTGGAGTGAGTTTGTACGGAGGCGGCGACGCATGGCCTGCCTACGCGCCATGGGCGGCGGGATCGGTGGGCATCGTCAACCCGCTTGCATGCTTCGATTGCGATTGGGACTGCCCGTTCTCGCATCCGCTGTGTCTGGCGGCGATACCGAGCGACGTGGTGGTGGACGCGCTGAGGAAAGTGATTGACTCTCCCCCGGCGACGATCGAAATTCTGACCCTGAAGGAAACTCCGGCGTTAGCTCCGGCGGATCTGCCCGCGGTTCATGGGCTTTATCAGTCCGCGCGGCGCGACAAGCGAGAGCAGCAGGATCTCCTTCTTGAACTGGCGCATATCGCGCCCCAACCGAAGCGCTCGTTCCCGCTGTCGTTTCTCCGTTGGACAACCAAAGCCTAACTGGGCCTACGGAAGCAGCCGCAACCCTAGGGCGAAGAAAATGCGAATACCCTCTTGTGCTGCCGCTTCGTTTCCCCTATAGTAGTGGGTATTCCCATGGAAGAAAAAGAACGTGGCCGCGCGCTGACCGCCGCCCTTGGTCAGATTGAAAAGCAGTTTGGAAAGGGCTCGATTGTCCGGCTGGGATCGAAAGAATCGATCATCCCGATCTCCTGCATCTCCACGGGTGCGATCTCGGTGGACTGGGCGATGGGCATTGGCGGATTTCCTCGCGGGAGGATCTCCGAGGTGTTCGGGCCGGAGTCCTCGGGTAAGACCACGGTGGCTCTGCAAGTGATCGCACAAGCCCAAAAGACGGGGGGCGTCGCGGCGTTCATTGACGTTGAACACGCGCTCGATCCCATCTACGCGCGGGCGCTTGGCGTGGACGTGGACAACCTGCTGGTGTCCCAGCCGGACTATGCCGAGCAGGCGCTCGAGATCACCAGTTCGTTGATCAGCTCCGGCGCGGTAGACGTGCTCGTAGTGGACTCGGTGGCGGCCCTGGTGCCGAAAGCCGAACTCGATGGGGAGATGGGCGACAGCTTCATGGGTGTGCATGCGCGATTGATGTCGCAGGCGATGCGGAAGCTCACCGGCATCGTGTCGAAATCGAAGACGTGCCTGATCTTCATCAATCAGATTCGCGAGAAGATCGGTGTGATGTTCGGGAGTCCGGAGACGACAACCGGAGGGCGGGCGCTGAAGTTCTACTCTTCGGTGCGATGCGACATCCGGCGGCTCTCGGCGATCAAGGACGGCGAAACCATCATCGGAAACCGGACCAAGATCAAGGTGGTGAAGAACAAGCTCGCCCCGCCGTTTCGCGAGGCGGAATTCGATATTCTGTACGGCCAGGGCATCTCCAAGGAAGGGGATCTGCTCGATTTGGCCGTTACCCACAACATCATCGACAAGAGCGGCGCGTGGTACAGCTACGGTGCAGACCGGATGGGCCAGGGCAGGGAGAACTCACGCAATTTTCTTCGCGACAACCCGGATATTTTGGCACGGGTTGACACCGAGGTCCGCAAGACGCTGGGGTTGATCCGGACGGAGACCGTGGATGGCGTTCCTGAGCCACCGGTGAGTGAGGCCGAGGTGGCTCCGAAAGCGGCCGCGGCTCGCGCGCGCTCGTAGCTACAGTTACAATAGGGTTCTTGCAACGCCCCGCTGTTCTATTCCTCTGCGCAGCCTTCGGGCTGTTGGCCCAATCGCGCCCGATAGCCTTTGTCGGTGCGCGCATCATTCCCGTAGACAGCGCCGAGATCGCGCGCGGTACCCTGATTGTCGAGAACGGCAGAATCCGCGCGATCGGCCCGGACGCCGCGATTCCATCGAACGCGGAGCGGCGCGATGTTGCGGGCAAGGTGATTATGCCGGGTCTGGTCGACACTCACAGCCACGTGGGCATCGGCGGAGGCGCCGACGGGAGCGCGCCGATCCAACCGGATGTCCGCGTGCTCGACGGAGTCAACG
>JBGSME010000221.1:0-20620 GCA_041740335.1 Bryobacteraceae bacterium
ATCTGGCACTCGATTCGGAAGGGGCCGCACGGGTGAGCAGTCCGAAGTCCAGGTTCATTTTCCCGGCGATCGCGGCTACGGTTGCCGGGCTGTCGCTCCATCAGGATTACAATGCCCAGGGCATTCCCGACCAGGACATCGCGGGCCGGGCTGAATCGGGAGCGGTGGGGCTCGGGTTGATCGGCACGGTGGTGGCGCAGACGTCGCGCCGGTTGGCTTCGGGCATCGCCTTCGCGGGAGCTGGGTACAGCATTTATTCGACTTTTATTGGGCGCGGGGTGGACGTGGCTTTGCCGGCGAATACGCCGGTGAAGGTCGGTTTGGGGACGCGCCGTTAGGGGGGCGGGAGGACACCGCGCGGTTGCCGTCGCGGCTCGGTTAGTCCCAGGGGAGGCGGAGCGTGGGGTCGTTGGCGTAACGCTTCATCTTGAGTTCGAGCCGGCCGCCGGCGCCAGGGGCGAGACGGACGGTTACCGATGACGCGTTGTGGTCGATGAACTGGTGCTCGGCGTAGCCGCCGGCCTGGACGATGACGTCGCGGGGGTGGACCTGGCTGAGGTTGACCAGGGACAGGGTCACAGAGTCAGCCGTGATCTTTTCGACCAGCGCGGCGATATCTTCGGGGAGACCGGGGCGGAGGCGGGCGGGGTCGAAGTAACGGACGGGGGCGTGTAACGACCAGATGTTACCGGCCAGATAAACGCCCATGGTTAGTTTCGATAGAGCGTCAGTAGTGGCTGGGTTGAGGGTCATCATGTAATCGGCGAGGCGGGTGTCCGGAGTGGTGGTATCGTCGCTCATGTCGTTGGAGCGCTTTCGGACAAAGTCGAGCCCGGCGCGGAGAGCCTTTTCCGGGTAGGTGGCGTCGTTGCCTTCGAGGAAAGCGATCCAGCCGTCTTTGGGGACACGTTCAAGATCCTTCCGATCCATGGACCAGTTATAGATTTCCGTGAGCCGATCGGTGTGTAAGTTCGTTCCCCACTCATACCAATCTTCGCGGCCGGTGAACTTATGCCCGCGGGGATCGCCATACATTTGCGGGATCTGGACCTCGCCATCAATAGTTTTCTTTTGGGCGTAGAGGTTATCCATCTGTTTGCGGAGAGTGGCGAGGAAGCCGGGATCGCCGCGGCTGACCATGTACGCGTTGGCGAAGCCGGGCCAGGAGCCGGCAGCGAAGGTATTGCGGTGGGCGATCTTTTCGATTTCGCCATCGAAGATGGTGAAGTTCCAGCCATAGGTACCTTTGTACCAGCGTCCGCCGTATTCGCCGCCGACCTGGCCGTTGAGCCCGATGTTCGTGGGGATGTTGCCGCCGTTGGCGTCGGTACGCTGCTTCCATGCGCCCACGTATTCGAGGATCCAGTCCTTGTATTTCTTGTCGCCGGTGAGGGCGAAGGCGTTGAGAGCGAGTCCGGTGGAGGCGAGGTTGAGAGGATGATCGCCGACGCTATCGAGGTATTCGGCGCAGTGGGCGAGCATTTTATCGTAGACGGAATCGAGGTTGACGAGGCGGCCGCGGCCGTTGGGTCCGTGGAGAAGGTGAAAGCTGCCGGGGACTGGATCGCCCACCCAGTCATAGGTTGTCGCTTTGTGGAGCATGGGGCCTTTGGATCCGGTCCAGATGCTCTTGATGATTTTGTGAACGGGGTCGTAGTTGGGGGCTTCGGGATCTTCGTTCATGTAGAAGCCGGCGAAGCGCTTCATGCGGGCGCGGAGGAGTTCGTCGTTGGGATCGGCGAGGCCGAGGAACATGAAAGCGCGCATGCCTTCACCGGTATGGAACCAATCCGACTGGGTGATGAATTCTTTGTAGTAGGCGCCGTTTTCCGCGATTTTGGTTTTGACGGTACGCATCTCCTTGTACTGCTGGAGGTGGCCTTCGAGAGCTTTTTTGTAAGTATCGAGGACGCCCTGGGATGCGCCGAGGGCGTAGAGGAGGGTCCAGTTATGGAAGGATTCGATGGCGTCGTCTGGGCCGTCGAGGGTGCCCCAGCGCGGCGTGTGCAGGAGGTAGCCGCGGGAGTCAAGGTATTTGGCTCCGTAACGTTCGCAGGCTACTGAGGATTCGTGGAGGAGTTGGCGTTCGAGAAGGGCCCAGGTGGGCGGGGACATGGGTTTGTCGAGGACGATCTTGGCTTGGAGGGGGAGGATGAGGAGTGTGGCGGCGACGATTCGTTTCATCGTTCCGCCACTGTATCATGTGACGGCGGTTGGGAGGTAGGGGTCAGAATTTTCGGGACCAACCGGAGGGCCAGCGCTCGACGACCACTTTTTTGTCGGTATAGAACTCGATGGCGTCGCGGCCCTGGCCGTGGAGGGATCCGAGAAAGCTATCTTTCCAGCCGCTGAACGGGAAGTAAGCCATGGGGGCGGCGACACCGATGTTGACTCCGATGTTACCGGCGGGGGTTTCGTAACGGAAGCGGCGGGCGGCGACTCCGCTGGTGGTGAAGATACTAGCGGCGTTGCCGTAGGGGCTAGCGGCGATCATGGCGATGGCTTCGTCAAGATCGCGGGCGCGGACGAGCGAGAGCACAGGGCCGAAGATTTCGGTGCGGCCGAGTTCGCCATCGAAGGCGGCATTATCGAGGACGGTGGGATTGAGGAAGTAGCCACTGCCGGGATTGGCGGCGCGTCCGTCGAGGATTGCGACTGCGCCTTCGGCGACACCGCGATCGATACAGGCTTCGATGCGGGCTTTGCTTTGGGCGGTGATGACGGGCCCCATTTGGGTGGCGGGGTCGAGGCCGGGTCCGGTCTTGATGGCGGCGGCGGATTGGGCGATGGAGTCGCGGAAAGGGATGTGGGCATCGCCGACGGTGACGGCCACGGAGACGGCGAGACAGCGTTGGCCGGCGCAACCGAAAGCGCTGTCGCTGACGATTTTGGTGGTCATGGGGAGGTCGGCATCAGGCATGACGACAACGTGGTTTTTGGCGCCACCCTGGCATTGAACACGTTTTCCATTGGCGGCGGCGCGAGCGTAGACGGCGCGCGCGGCGGGTGTGGATCCAACGAAACTGATGGCGCGGACGTGGGGGTGATCGATGATGGTATCGGCGACGTCACGTCCGCCGTTGACGAGGTTGCAGACGCCGGGAGGGAGTCCGGTTTGGTGGATGAGTTCGAAGATCCGCTGCATGGTGAGTGGGACGCGTTCGCTCGGTTTGACGATGAGGGTGTTGCCGCAAGCGATGGCGTAGGGGAGGAACCAGAGCGGGATCATGCCGGGGAAGTTGAAGGGGGTGATTGCGGCGACGACACCGAGGGGCTGGCGGATCATGATTTCGTCGATGCCGGAGGCGACATCTTCGAGGTTGTAGCCCTGCATGAGAGTGGGGATGCCGCAGGCGACTTCGACGTTTTCGATACCTCGGGCGAGTTCGGCGGAGGCTTCGGCGAGGGTTTTGCCGTTTTCCTCCACGAGGACGCGGGCGATGGCATTGGTGTTTTCGAGGAGGAGGGTGCGGAGACGAAAAAGATATTGGATGCGTTCCTGGGGCGGGGTGCGGCGCCAGGCGGGGAAGGCGGCGGCCGCGGACTCGATGACGGCTGCGGTGTCGGCGGGGGAGCTGGCTGGGAAGTCGGCTAAGGTGTCTCCGGTAGCGGGGTTTAGGATCTGGATGTGGGTGGGGCCTGTGGGGGTGGTCCAGTTGCCGTTGTAGTAGTTTCGCACCATAAAGAGAAGACGATTCAGTTTTAAAACTACCACTGCTGGGGGGTGCTGTGGGGGTAAAGCCAACGGAACGATCATCCGATGGATCAACAACGTGTTCTCCAGAGACTTTTTTGCCGCCCTGCCCCAGAATCTGATCCTGCTGGCCGCTGGAGTTTGCCTTAGCCTCGCGTTGGCGATGGCGGTGGCAACGCAGCGGTATTTAATGGAGGATGCGATTGGGGCGGAATCAGAGGTGAGCTTCCCCGGGCAACACTTTTCCCGCGTTTGGTTTGACGGCGAGGGGCAGATGATGGGTGCACGGCAGACGGAGGCGGGAGTGGAATGGCGGGCGCTGAATCCGGAGACCAAGGAGTGGGCCGGGGGAGGAGTGATCGCGGGTCCGTTGGCGGGTGCGCATTGGGATTTCGAGCGGCGTGGGAAGATGCTGGCGTGGACGGAGCAGGACCGGCGGCTATGTGCAGCCGCTCCGGGAGGGGATGCAGCGAGCTGCGTACCGCTGCCGCCGGCGCAGGCTACGGTTCGCGGTGTGACGATGCTGGGTCCGGATACGGTGGGGGTTGTTTACGGGAACGGCGAGTTGCGACAGTGGACACCTGGGAAACCGGCGAACTGGACGCCGACGGCGCTATCGGTGAAAGCGGTGGACCTGATCGCGCATGATCCGGACACGTTGGCGGTGTATTCGAAGGCGGACGGGGCGGTTGGTGTTTACCGGTTGGGCCTGGCGGAGGGCGGGCCGAAGCTGATCGAGGTGCGGCCGGTGAAGCAGGATCCGGAGGGATTGCTGGTCACAGCGCCGGGACAGGTGGCGGTGGTGGGTGCGGATTCGGTGGAGTGGCTGGACAAGACGCTGAAGACGCCGGGTAAGGTACGGAGTGCGGTAGCGGCGCTGACGGGTGGGTTGGTGGTGGCGGGCGATTTCGGGGGCGTACACGCGCTTTGGGATGACGGCAAGAGCCAGGTCCTGGTGGAGTCAACGAATCCGGTAGAAGCAGTGGCGACGTCGGAGTACCGAATCGGCTTCGCGGGGAGTTCGGGCACTTCGGTGGTTCGTTTGCTGGCGTTCCAGAGGCCGTCGGAAGAGGGGTCACTGGTGATCCGGTCGACGTCGTTTTTGATGTCGTTGGGGTTGACAATGGGGATCTTGAGCGCGGGATTGTTTGCGATTGGGAACACCAAGGGGAAGCCGAAGAAGAAGGAGTCGGCCTCTGGACCGGGACAGCTTGCGTTTCCGACACCGGAATTGATCGAGGGGCTTTGCCGGCGAGGGGGCGTGTTGTGGTCCGGGGCGGGGCTGAGTGCGCAGAGTGGCTTTCCTTTGTGGCACGATTTTATTTTCAAACTGATCCAGGCGGCGTTTTATGAAGGCTGGGTATCGTCGGCGGACGGCACCCGGCTGAACGAAATGGTGCGAAAAGGGGAATCGGAAGAGGCGGCGGACGAACTGGGGCGGTTGGCACGAGATCGGCGGCCGGAACTGGTGTCCCATTATCAGAGCGTGTTCGACCGGTATGCGCCGGCGGCGGAAGCGCACCGGTCATTGACGCGTCTGCCGTTGATCGGGGCGATCACCACCAACTACGATCAGCTTCTGGACAACATCGGAGCAGGCGAGACGCTGCTCGATCATTCGGGATTCCGATTGCTTGAGTGCACCCGGAATGGGGAGTTCTTCCTGTTGAAGTTGTATGGCGATCCGCGAAGGGGGTCGAGCGTACTGCTGACGAGGGGTGAATTCAACGAACGAGTCCGAACGAAACCGGACCTGCGGGCGGCGATCAGTTCGTTGATGGAAGATCGGACGATGATCTTTGTGGGCACGTCGCTCGATGGGTTGATCGACGATTTGAGAGTGCTGGGGCTACCGCCGAGCAGTGGGGGCATCCGTCACTTCGTTGTGACGGGAGTTCGTGGCGACTGGGAGCCGAAGGCGGAGATATTGGCGCGGCAGTATGGGATCGCCACATTCGCGTGCGACAGCGAGAAGATCGGGGAGCAGTTGCCGGGCTTTCTGGACAGGGTGGCGGAGATGTGCCGGGATGCGCAGGGATCGGCGGGCGATCCTGCGGAGGGTGTCGAAATGGAAGACGGCGACCCCTCGGGTAGCACTACCGCGTGATCCAGATGGGGCTGGACCAAGCGATTTCGTCGTCCGATTGCTGAACGCGGACGTAGTAGTAAGACTCACCGGTGAGGGGCTCGGCGTCTTCGAAGGTGAACTGGACGTCGCGGCCGAGGTTCTGCCGGGTGTGAATGAATTTGTTTCCACGGATGATATCGATCTGACGGACGTCGGCGGTACCGAGCACCTTCAGCCATAGACGGACGCGATCAGCGGCGTCGACAATATCGCCTTGGATGAATTCACGGCCGGCGGTCTGCATACGGTAATCGAGGACGATGTTGTCGGTGGCGGCGTAGGAGTGGCGCTTCTTCATGGCGGTGAGGAGGCCGTCGCGAGTGAAGTCCTCCGCGATGGTGCAGGCGTAGGAGATGTGGGTGGAGAGATGATCGGAACTGGCTTGGACGCCGAGTTTGTAGCCTTTTGCCCATGCATTCCAGATGAAACCCTTTGGTTTGTAGCCGCCCTGCTGGGTCTGGGGACGATCGGGGTTGGCGGTTTTGGGGGCGCCGGGGTATTCGGCGGAGACACGGTCGCCCTGGTAGATCTCGACGAGGGGTTCGACGGTGGGATCGTTATCGCGCCAATCGGTGCCCATGCCGGTGGCGGAGGTGTGAGGGATCGAAATGGCGTCGTTTTGTTTGAGGTAGCGGTATAGGTTGGCGGCTCCTTCCTGGCCCTTGGCCTCGGCGGGAGAAGCGGGAAGGGCGGCGATACCGCGGCGGGCGGCAAGGATGTTGCGGTGTCCGTTGGGATAGCTGAGTCCGCGCTCATAAGTGAAAATCGTGGCAAAGGTGCTGGGCAGGTGGAAGATATCTGCGATTTGGGGAAGCAGCCAGTTGATGTACTCGACCTCCTGTCCGCCGCCATTGGAGTGATCGCTGACGCCGAGATAATCGAGGCTGGCGGCGTCGAGGGCGTAGCGGTAGGTTTCGATGAGGGAGCCGTCGAACATGCCGTCGGCGGAGAACTCGGTATGGCGGTGGGTGTCGCCACGGTAGATCCGGTAGGTTTTGCCTTGGGAGGCGATGCTGTAGTTACGAATACGGGCGGTGTCGGCGGCTTCGTTGGGGTGAATGGGATAAGTTTGCACTTCGCGCTCGAGGTGTGGACTTAGGACTGGATTTCGAGCCGCACCGGGGAACGCGGGAATGCGTCCGGCGATCACCTCGGCCTTGGAGAAAAGATACTCGCCGGCATCGCGGTTATCGGTGGGCCAGGCGGCCCAGAGGTTACCGGCGGAGTCCGAGGCAACTCCCCAGCGAACGTCCTGCCGGTTGCGGCTGAAGGGGAGGAGAAGGGGCGAGGTCCAGCGATCGCCTTGGAGCATGGTGCCGTAGATTTCCCATGCGGCGCGGTGGGCGGCGGTGAAGGAAGGCGTATCGATGCTGCGGAGCGTGCGGTGGCGGAAGAAGAGCCACATGCGTCCGGCGGGGTCTTTGTGGAGAACGGGCAGGTCGTTGTCGTCGTTGAGGGGCGCGGGGAGCGAATCGGCGAGGGGTGGGGGATCGACGCGAGCGCCATTCGAGAAGACGCCAACTTGAACGCTGCGCCAGGAGTGGAGGCGGGTGCCTTCCTTGAGGATGAGGAAACCGGTATCTTTGCCCCATTCAAAGCCGCTTTCATTCCATGTGGCCCAGAGGCGATTGGTGTTGTCGCAGGCAAGGCGGACGTGGGCTTCAAAGCGAGGCGTGTTGGCGATGGGCGCAATGGGGTCCCACTTGCCGCCGTTCCAACGGCGCATGAGAATGTCGTAGTTTCCTTTGTCGTAGGTGTCCCAGGCGACGTAGACGCTGCCGGCGGAATCGGCGGCGATGGCGGGGCTCCAGTCATTGGCGGGCGAGGAGGAAACGCGCTCTTCGCGGGTCCAGGCGCGGCCATCGAACCGTCGGGCGAAGATATCGGCGCGACCATCGCGGAAGCCTTGCCATACGAGCCATAAGTTTCCGGATGCGTCCGCAGTTAGTACATGCTCGACGTCGCTTTGCGGGCTATTAGTGAGACGCTCGGCGGCGGACCAGACGCGTCCATTGAAAGACTTGGCGTAGAGATCGAAGTTACCGCTTCGTTGTTCCGACCATACAGCCCAGAGATCTGTCTTCGTGCTGGCAAGTTGAACCCGGTAGATATCGCCGGGATCGGTGACAGCGGCGGGCGGATCCCAGGCGCCGTTGCGGAGGTTGCGGGCGAGGACGGTGACGGATTTGTTGCGGTAGGCGGTCCAGGCGGTCCAGAGGCTGCCGTCGGGACCTTGGGCTAAGGCGGCGAAGTCGTTTTCGTATTCGGGTGTTGAGATTTGGCTGGCGTTGGCGACGCGATCAGCGACGACGGCTCCATTGAGGAAAGGGAGGGGGCTTCCGGCGGCGAGCCGGCCGGCAGGAACGGTGAACGCGCCTTGGGGAGTGGTGATGGCGAGGCTGGTGCTGGAGGTGGCGCGAACGTCGATGACCAGGGAGGGATGATAGAGGAACGGAATGGTTCCGGCGGGGTTTTCTTCCTGGTATTCGCGTCGCGGGTAGTTTTGGCCGTTGCGGGTGGCCAGTTTCCAGGAAGATGTGCCGTCGATCGATTCGGTGGGGTGCGGCGAATTATTACGAATGGCGACGATTTCGCCGCGGATGGCTCGGACGGTGCCGTTCCAGGAGCGCGGGGATTGGTCAGTGAGGCCGAATTGGAGCCGAGTGGATACGATGTTGTTGGACTGCGCGGGGAGGGCTGCGGCAAGGGTTAGCAGCAGCAGTGCGAATCGAGGGAGCATTGATGCATTGTGTCATGTTCATGGGTTCTGAGGAACACGCCTGAAGGGTGTCGCCTCCTATTCGCAGCTTAGGGCCGAGCCCGGTTGGGAACTTCGCCACCAGCCGGGAAAAGGTGACACACTTACTCAGGGGCGCAATCACGCGCCTGCCCCGAAAACGAGTGACCCACCGAATCGGCGGCGGGAGCCTGTGGGGGGAAGGGTCCGCAACCCGGGAGAGAGCGATGCCTGATCCGATGTTGAGTTAGGCTGGGATGGATGCGGATACTAGTTACAGTAGTGCTGGCGATGGGGGCACAAGGCGCCTATTTGGCTCCGGATATCGAGGCGCTGCGGCCGGCGGGTTCGAAGGATTTACGGGAAGCGATCGAGTGGTACTCGGCGGACCGGGCGAATCTGACGCGGTATTACAGGGTCCGCTATTCGATCGAGCGGGCGCGGGTGTTGGAAGAGTTCGAGGCGGCGTGGTTGAAGGCGATGGAGGGGATCGCGTTCGACACTTTGGATGTGAACGGACGGGCGGATGCGGTGGCGTGGCGGAATCGAGTTTCGTTCTACCGGCGGCGGCATCGGGACGAGCAGGCGCGGATCGAAGAGATGCGAGCGCTGGTGCCGTTTACGGAGGCGGTTGCTGCATTGTTTATGGCGCGGCAGCGGGTGGAGGCGATGGATCCGGAGAAGGCGGGCGGAGAGTTGGTGCGAGTGGATCGGCTATTGAAGGATTTGACGGCGAGCGTGGCGGGGGCAAGGGCTTCAAAGACAGTGGCATTTCGTGCGGCGCGGGCGGTGGATTCGCTGCGGGACACTTTGAAGGAATGGTACGGATTCTATGACGGCTACGATCCGCTATTTACATGGTGGGTGAAGGATCCCTATCAGCGGCTGGACAAAAGCATGGCCGGTTACGCGGAGTTAGTGCGGGAGAAGCTGGCGGGGATCAAGAAAGACGACCGGGATACAATCATTGGCGATCCGGCGGGCCGGGAAGCGCTGCTCGAGGAGTTACGTTCGGAGATGATTCCTTACACGCCCGAGGAGTTAATCGCGATGGCGGAGAAGGAATTTGCGTGGTGCGACCGGGAGATGCTGCGAGCGTCTCGCGAATTGGGGTACGGCGACGATTGGAAGAAGGCGCTCGAATATGTGAAGACGCTGCACGCTGCGCCGGGCAAGCAGCCGGAGATGATTCGGGATCAGGTACTGGAAGTGCTGGACTATGTTACTAAGAATGAGATGCTGACGGTGCCTCCGCAGGCGAGCGCGGTTTGGCGGATGCAAATGATGACACCGGAGCGGCAGCGGGTGAATCCGTTTTTCACGGGCGGTCCGCAACTGAGTGTTTCCTATCCGACCGATGCGATGACGCATGAACAGAAGCAGATGAGCATGCGGGGGAATAACATTCACTTTTCGCGGGCGACGGTGCTGCATGAAGTAATCCCGGGCCATTACCTGCAGATGTACATGAACGAGCGCTATCGCCCGTACAGGGACGCGTTTTGGACTCCGTTCTGGATGGAGGGTTGGGCTTTGTATTGGGAGATGGTCTTGTGGGACCGGGGATTCCCGGCGACGGCGGAGAACCGGATCGGGGCGTTGTTCTGGCGGATGCACCGGTGCGCGCGGATTGTGTTTTCGCTGCGGTTTCATTTGGGGCAGATGACGGCGGCGGAGGCGATCGATTATCTGGTGGGCCGTGTGGGACATGAGCGTGAGAATGCGGCGGCGGAGGTGAGGCGGTCAGTAGCAGGCGAGGATGGTCCGCTGTATCAGTGCGCGTATATGTTGGGCGCGCTTCAGTTTCGTGGGTTGCGGCGGGAGATGGTGGATGCGGGAGGGATGACGGAGCGGGAATTTCACGATCGGATTCTGAAGATAGGGATGCTGCCGGTGGAGTTGGTCCGGGCGACGTTACGGGGAGGCGGGCTGCCGCGGGAGACGGTGACGGCGTGGCGGTTTTACGGGAACTAGGTGGCTGGGTTGGTTTCGAGAGTGGGTGAAGGGGCCTTCGGGCGCTTTGCAAAAGGGCTTAAATCGACCACGCCTGGTTGGTTGGCTCCACCTTGCACGACTTGCGGGGAAACCGGGCGACCGGGGGCCGGACGGGCTATGGGTGAAGTTACTTCGAACACATGGCGTAACTTCGCGAGTCGCGCAGTCAGTTACTCGGCGGGCGGCGTTTCGTCGTGGGCGGATTCTTCGTGCGCGGGGACGATGAGTGGTTCCTCGGGAGGCATGACGAATCCGATGCGGTGCGGCTTCTGATCGGGCTTGATCTTGATGATCTTGCACACAAAGTTGACAGAGTGAATGTGGCTGACGATTTGGGTGGGGTTGCCTTCGGGATCGACACCGACGAGGATGACGACGTTCCAGGCGGAGAGCATGATTTGGAGGACGCGGACGGATTCCGCTGGCGTGAAGTGGTAGATGCGAAGCTCTTCGTCGGGGCTGAGGACGGACTGCAAACTTTCAATGTGTTGCTTGACGCCTTCCTGGAAGGCTTCGGCTTGGCCGCGGCCGATGGGGTGAATGGCTCGAAGCAGGCTCAAGTGGCGCTGCTCGTCCTTGGTGGGCGCTGTTTGGTATTCGATATCGGTGGCGAGGTGGCCGGCGGACTGAGCCAGTTCTTTGGAATCCATCGGAGCCCCGATGATATCATGACGTACCATGCCTGACTTTAAATTGGTGGCGGCTGCGTGGGCGCCCGATATCCCCGCGGAAGACCTCGCAAAACTGGAACGCGCGATGAATGGACTGGAAGCGGCATTCCGGCCGTTAACGGCGTTGATTCCGCTGGACGCGGAGCCGTCGTATGTATTGAAGATGGAGCCGGAGCCGGAAGCATGACGATTTCAGAAGCGGGCGCGCTGCAGCGCGAGGGCAAGATATCATCGGTGGAATTGACGCAGGCGTGTCTGGACGCGATTGCGGCTCGGAACGAACGGCTGAATGCGTTTATCACGGTACTTGGCGACCGGGCCTTGAACCAGGCGCGGGCTCTGGACGCGGAACGGGCGGCGGGGACGGTGCGTGGTCCGCTGCATGGGATTCCGGTCGCGCTGAAGGACGTGTTTTGCACGAAGGGAGTGCGGACGACGGTTGGGTCCAAGATCTGGGCCGATCACGTACCGAACTACGATTCGGCGGTGACGGAGAAGCTGGAAGCGGCAGGGACGGTGCTGCTGGGAAAAACCGGCATGCATGAACTGGCCTACGGAGTGACGTCGAACAACCCGCATTTCGGCGCGGTGCGGAATCCATGGAACGAGGAGTGCATTCCCGGAGGATCGAGCGGAGGGTCCGGAGCGGCGGTGGCAACGGGTATGGCGTTGATGGCGATGGGAAGCGACACGGGCGGATCGATCCGGATCCCGGCGGCCTATTGCGGGACGGTGGGCATCAAGCCGACGACGGGACGGGTGTCGCGGTATGGAGTGATGCCGCTGGATTTTACGTTGGACCACATGGGTCCATTGACGGCGAGCGTGGCGGATGCGGCGTTGTGTTTGCAGGCGCTGGCGGGGCATGACCGGCGTGACGATTCCTCCAGCCGGGAGGCGGTGGGCGACTATCTGGCGGGTGAAGCGTCGTTGCGACATTTGCGGATCGGGTTACCGGAGAATTTCTATTTTGAGCGGGTGCAGCCGGAGATCGTGGAAGCGGTGCAGCGGCTGGCCCGGAAGGCGGAGGAGGCTGGCGCAAACGTGAAGCCGGTTCGCGTGCCGGACATGCTGGCGGTGAACACGGTGGGACGCGTGATCCTGATGGTAGAAGCGTCGGCAACGATGACGCCATATGTGAAGCATCGGGAGATGTTCGGGGCGGATGTGCTGACGCTGCTCGATCAGGGGAGGTTACTACCGGGAGTCGACTATGTGCAGGCGCAACGGCTGCGACGGGTTTACCAGCATGAGTTCTCGCAATTGTGGAATGAAGTTGATATTGTGCTGACGCCGGCGTCGCCGAACACAGCGCCGCCGATTGGGGCGACCGAGGTTGAGATTGGCGGAGTGCGGGAAGATGTTCGATTCGCGGCAACACGGTTGGTGCGCGGGATCAACGTATTGGGCCTGCCAGCGCTGGCGATGCCATGCGGACGCGACGCCGCGGGGATGCCGATGAGCGCGCAATTGATCGGGAAACCGTTCGGGGAAGCGGCACTATTCCGTGCGGGGAGGGTGTTCGAGACTCTAATTTAACCGCGCGTGTTACCTTAGGCTGGATATGCTGTACGGGGTCACGATCTTTCTGTCCGCGTTTCTCCTTTTCCAGGTTCAGCCATTGATTGCGAGAACGATTCTGGCGTGGTTCGGGGGATCGGCAGCGGTATGGACCACGTGCATGCTGTTCTTTCAGTTGACGCTGCTGGCGGGATACTTTTATTCGCACTTGATGGTGCGGAAGCTGACGCCGCGGCAGCAGGCGATTGCGCATACGGTGCTGCTGGCGATGGCGGTGGGGCTACTGCCGGTGATTCCAGGAGCGGGGTGGAAGCCGTCGGGGACGGAGAATCCGACGCTGCGGATTCTGGCGCTGCTGGCGGCGACGGTGGGGTTGCCGTACTTGTTGTGCTCGACGACAGGTCCGCTGGTACAGGCGTGGTATGCACGGGAGCGCCGCGGCACTCCGTACCGGCTTTTCGCGCTGTCGAACTTGGGATCGATGTTGGCGCTGTTGTCGTATCCGGTGCTGGTTGAGCCGTATTTGCCAGGGCGGTTGCAGGCTTGGATTTGGAGCGGAGCATTTGTCACGTTCGGGATTTTGTGCGTGATGCTGGCGTGGCGGACGGCGGGGATGAAGCCGCTGGAGGAAGCGGTTGGGGAACCGGGCGAGGAGGAAACGGCGCCGGGGATCTCGAGAAAGGCGCTGTGGATAGCGCTGGCGGCGTGCCCATCGCTGTTGATGCTGGCAGTGACGAATCATCTGACGCAGGACGTGGCGGCGATCCCGTTTCTATGGGTGCTGCCGCTGAGCATCTACCTTCTAAGCTTCATCCTTACGTTCGATGCGCGCGGCTGGTATGTGCGGAACTTGTTTCTAGTGCTGCTCGCTC
Organism: Bryobacteraceae bacterium; assembly: GCA_041740335.1. Taxonomy (GTDB): domain Bacteria; phylum Acidobacteriota; class Terriglobia; order Bryobacterales; family Bryobacteraceae; genus DSOI01. The sequence goes on from JBGSME010000221.1 coordinate 13,619, forward strand.
CGGCGTTGGGGGCGATGGCATATTTGCAGTGGAGCGAGGGAAAGGATCCAGGGATGCGATGGACGATCGGGCTGATGACGGCCGGGTTGTTCGTCGCGTGCATGGTATGCCATGGGGAGTTGGCGCTACGGAAGCCTGCGCCGCGCTACCTGACGTCGTTCTTCCTGATGCTCTCCATCGGCGGCGCGCTGGGCGGATTGTTCGTGGGTGTGGTGGCGCCGTATCTATTCAACTCGTACTATGAGCTGGCGGTTGGGATCGGGTTGTGCGGATTGCTGGCATGGGTGGTGGCGGTGGAAGAGCCGGGAATCGATTTCAAGGAATCGGCGATATCAATGAGCTCGATTTGTCTGTTGCTGGGCGTGGTGGGGCTGTGTGTTTTTCTGGGGCGGACGATGGTGGATGCAGTCAGCGGGTATTTGCTGGCGCAGCGGAATTTTTATGGAGCGGTGCGGATCCGGGAGCAGGATCCGGGGCAGTGGGAAGGCTTTCGTTCGCTGCTGCACGGGTCGATCAATCACGGGGAGCAGTGGACGCATCCGCAGCGGCGGCGGGAGTTACTCACTTACTACTGCGAGGATTCGGGGATCGGGCGGGCGGTACGCTCCATGCAGACGGGTCCGCGCAAGATTGGTGTGTTGGGATTGGGCGCGGGAACAATGGCGGCGTTCGGACGGCCAGAGGATGAGATCCGGTTTTACGAGATCAACCCGTTGGTGCCGGTGCTGGCGCGGACGGAGTTTTCGTTTGTGCCGGATTGCCCGTCACGGAAGGAAATCGTGATGGGCGACGGGCGATTGTCGTTGGAGCGCGAGGCATCGAATCAGTTCGACCTGCTGATGATGGATGCGTTTTCGGGGGACTCGATTCCGGTGCATCTGGTGACGAAAGAAGCGTTCGAGCAGTACTATCGGCATTTGAAACCGGACGGTCTGATTGTGATGCACATATCGAACAAGTATCTGGACCTGGAGCCGGTGTTGGCGCGGGTGGCGGAGGAACTGGGGAAGCCGGCGCGAGTGTACGAGTCCGACGACGACGAGAGCGGGGATTGCTTTGGGACGACGTATGTTTTGTTCGCGAATCACGAGGCACGGTTTGACCGGCCGGCGCTGGGGCCTGGGCGTCCGATTCAGGCGAGCGCCAAGGTGGCAATCTGGACCGACGATTATTCGAATCTGTTCCAAATCCTGAAGTAGGCGTTATGATGACGGGATGATTTCAAGACGCGAGTGGTTGGGTTCGGCGACGGCGGCAGCGGCGGCATCGGGAGCCGAGGCAGCGAAGCCGAACGTGGTGGTGATTTTTTGCGACGACCTTGGGTACGGGGACATTGGCTGTTACGGATCACCGATCGCGACGCCGAATATCGACAAGCTGGCGGCGAGCGGGATCAAGTTCACTAACTTCTATTCGGGGAATCCGGTTTGTTCGCCATCGCGGGCGGCGTTGCTGACGGGGCGGTATCCGGTTCGCGCGGGGGTTCCGCGGGTATTGTTCCCATATGACACGAAAGGGCTGCCGGATTCCGAAGTTACACTCGCGCAGATGTTGAAGAAACAGGGGTACCGGACGCAGTGCGTGGGCAAGTGGCATTTGGGGCATCATCCGGAGTATCTTCCAACGAATCGCGGATTCGATCACTACTTCGGGATCCCTTACTCGAACGATATGTCGCCGCGTTGGCTGATGGACGATACCAAGGTGGTGGAGCAGGAAGCAACGCTTGAGACGCTAACGCCGCGGTACACCGAGCGCGCGGTGAAGTTTGTGGAGGAATCGAAGGGGAATCCGTTCTTCCTGTATATGCCGCACACGTATCCGCACGTGCCGCTGGCGGCGTCGCCGCGATTCCGGGGGAAGTCGCCGCAGGGGATTTACGGGGATGTGATTTCCGAAATTGACTGGTCAGTGGGCGAAGTGTTATCGGCGGTGAAGCGAATCGGGGCGGAGCGGAACACGCTGGTGGTGTTCACGTCGGACAACGGGCCGTGGTATCAGGGGAGCCCTGGGAAGTTACGCGGGCGCAAGGGAATGACGTGGGAGGGCGGGCAACGAGTGCCGTTCGTGGCGCGGTATCCGGGACGGATTCCGAAAGGCCGCGTGTGCGACGGAGTGGCTTCGTTGATGGACTTGACGCCGACGGTATCGAACTTATGCGGCGCGGGGCCGATGGTGAACCCGTCCGATGGGATCGACATGTGGCCGATGCTCAGCGGAGCGCGGCGAAGCATCGAGCGCGAGGCGCTGTTGATGTTCGACCTGATGGAGTTGCAATGCGCGCGGTGGGGGAAATGGAAGCTGCACGTGGCGCGGCGGAACGTTCAGATCTACAATCCGCCTCCGAGGGTGGGCATGATGACGCTGCCGCTGCCGGCGCCGGAACTGTACGACGTGACGACGGACACCGATGAGAGTTACAACGTGGCGGACGAGAATCCGGCGGTGGTGAAAGAGATCCGCGGACGGATTGATCGCGTGATGGCGGGTATGCCGGACGAGGTCCGGGCGGCGTGGGCGGCGACGTCGGCGAAGAAGACGGAGAAGACGTGGCCGGGTGAGGTGACGCGTCCGGCGCGAAACTGAGGTATCGTATCAGACATGCGAAAAGTTGTCTTGCTAACGGTGATGGCGGGAGTGCTATTTGCGGCGAAGGGTCCGGAGAAGGGCTTCGTGGCGCTGTTCGACGGGAAGACGCTGGACGGGTGGACGCTGGTGGACAAGGGCAAGCAGGGCGCCGGCTACATTGTGGAAGACGGCAAGATCGTGTGTCCTCGCGATGGCGGCGGGAATTTGCTGACGGACAAGGAGTTCGCGAATTTTGTGCTGCGGTTCGAGTTCAAGATGGAGCCGGGCGGGAACAATGGGATCGGGATCCGAGCGCCGATCGCGGGGGATATTGCGTACTCGGGGATGGAGATCCAGGTGTTGGATCACGACCATGAGCGGTATAAGGGGAAGATCAAGCCGACACAGTTCCACGGATCGATATACGATGTGGTGGGCGCCAAGACGGGCGCGTTGAAGGCAGCGGGCGAGTGGAATAGCGAAGAGATCATGGCGGACGGGCGACGGATCAAAGTGACGTTGAACGGGAAGGTGATCGTGGATGCGAACCTGGACGACGTGAAGGATCCGGCGGTGTTGAAGAAGCATCCGGGGTTGGCGCGTGCGGCGGGGCGGGTGGGATTCCTGGGGCACGGGTCATTGGTGGAATTCCGGAATATCCGGATCAAGGAATTGAAGTAGCGGTTGGAGATGCGTGGTAGGGGCGGCAGGACTCGAACCTGCGACCCTCTGCTTAGAAGGCAGATGCTCTATCCGGGCTGAGCTACGCCCCCACGGTTTGTTATCAGTGAGTTATGGTCTTTGCCGCATTGGTGGACTCGTTCAGTGTGGGGACTTTTGTGGGGACCCCAACTGAATTTTGCCGCGATTCGAGCATGTCAATCGCATCCCTCCGGGCTTGCGCCCGAATGTGGGAGTACCGCCGCAACATCGTCGTGCTCACGTGACCCATCATATCAAGCATGGTGGATTCGGGCACGCCTGCTTCGGCCAGCTTGGTACAGAACGAATGGCGGAAATCGTGGAGCCGACAGTGGACACCCGCTTCACGCCGCACGGTATCCCACGCCGTCTTCAATGACGTAACCGGCCTCTCGGGATCGGCGGGTTTCTTCGTTCGGCTCATCGGAAACACGCACCACTCCGGCAGGATCGGACCGAAGTGTCCGGCATACCACGCCGCGTGAGCCTCCAGCGCGGCCCGGAGTGCGCCGCTCATCGGAATGCGCCGTCCCTTCCCGGCTTCGGTTTTGGATCTGCCCACGATCAACTCTCCGGCTTCGAAGTCCACCTGGGCCCACCGGAGCGTCCGCGATTCGTCGCTGCGGATGCCCGTCCAACAGAGCGTCATCAGAAACGGATAAATGAGGCGAGAGGAGTTTCGCCGCGCCGCTTCGAGGATTGCGACTTCCTGCTCCGGTTCCAGCGCCTTCCCGACATCGTGGTTCTCTTCGAGTTTCTTCAGCTTCGGCCACAGCGCCTTCCACGTGTGACCCATCGCGCGCGAGAGCACCTGAAGCTCCATGTTGATCGTTCGATTGCTCGCGCCCTCTTCCCGGCGATGGCGCATGTAGTCCAGCGCCCGGTTCGCGGTGACTTCGGACAGCAGCAATCCACCCATCAGCCTCTCCAAGTGCGCGGATCGGTTCTGAACTACCAGCAGGGACTTCCCCCGATGGTTCACGCCGTAGGCTTCGGCAAACGCCTTGAGTACCGCCGATACGCCCCGCACGCGGTCGTTCGGGCTCTCCGAAGGAAGACCGACGCTCGCGCGCTCCATCTCCAGCCGCCGCCGTTTCTCGGCTTCCACCGCGAGGGTCTTTCGCGTCGTGTTCGCGGATTCACGGACCCGCCGCCCCGCGTAGGTGAATTCGTACCACCAATTGTTACCGCGCTTGTAGACGCCCATGCTTCCCTCCTATGCAGTCTTCCGGCCCTTACCGGTCAGGATTCGATTCACCACCAGCCCGTGCCAGCGGGCGCCGGACCGTGGCTTCAGTCCCTCATCGTTCAGCCGCGCCGCGATGCGATCAAAACCCATGCCAGTGGCCCGCAGTTCGCGCATACGCTCGATTGTCGCCTGCTCCCCATCGTAATAGCCGAACGGCTTCCGGCCTTCACAGCGGCCTTCCTGGGCCCGCTTCCGCATCCGCGCGCCGCGAAGCTTCGCCACGATTTGAGACTTGTCATACTGGGCTACCGCGCCCATCAGTTGCCGCATGAGGATGCGCGTTGGGTCGTTCGCCATCAGGTCCGGTTCCGCCACGCTGATAAGCTCGAAGCCGTGTTTCTCCAGGTCCGCGATGATGGTTTCCTGAACCATTAGGTCCCGCGCCAACCGGTCCAGCTTTTCGATGAGTATCGTTCGCACGCCGTTTGCGTGAAGCGCCGTCATCAGTTCCGCCCACGCCGGACGGTCGCCAAATTCTGTTGTCCCGCTCACGCCCTCCTCGCGGAAGACCTTCATGATTTTGATATCGTTCGCCGCCGCATACGCTTTGATCGCCGCCAACTGCCGGGTGAAGCCGTCGCCTTCCACCTGCCCTTTGCCGCTCACTCTGAGGTATGCATGCGCCTTCGTCATGCTTCAAGACTACCGGGTTCTCGTGCTTATGTCAATACTAATTCTGTTTATTAGGTATTGTTGTTGATTCTAAGAGACTTGTCTCCTTGCCTCCGTGAGACTCGTGCGATATCGTTGGACGCATGGAAACATTAGTTAGCCGCCGGCTCAAGCGTATTGCGGTTACCGGCCTCCTATTCGCCACAGCCATGGTGGCGGATCCTATCCTTCACAAGCTCGATGTGTGGAAGGTGGGGGCCCGTTCTGCCGCGCAGTTGAGCTTTTACACGGGGTGGACCAACGGGTTGATGTTCGGCTTGATGGGGAGTGCCAAGACGGACAGAGACTTCGCCGCTATCAAAAGTTTTGGCGCTTGTGTTGAGACTATGAGCTACGATCAGGCAGCCGCCATGATCGACAAGTATGTTGAGGAGAACCCTGAGAAATGGAACCGGTCTGCGTCAGACGGCATTTTCGCGGCGCTGACGGCGAAGGGCGGTCCTTGTGACGGAAAGTCGCCGTGGCACGGCAACCAATAGGTAGGGGGCCCGAATTATTCAAGCCGGTGCCCCCGGAAGGGATTCCATAGACAGGCAACGGCTTAGTAGAGAAAAACTTTAAGGTCGGAGGACTAGTGACAATTATGGATCGATGCCAAATGATCGTCGGCTTCCCCGAGTTTTGGACGCAAGCTCATTGCCGCTTCGGGCCATTTTTAGACAGTGTCAGCGAGCTGGCTGTGGTTTGGAACGACATGATGAAGGTGCCCGTCGGTGGGCAACTACTTTTCATTGCGGGGAGGCTGGTAGGTGCCGTGATGAACAGTTGCGGAGCGCTGACGACTTTGGCTTTGAATGGGTTCGGCTTAGACGCAATGAAGATCGCCCGCGGCATGTACGAGATCGAGGTCAATCTTTTCTGGTTGAAAGACCATCCAGACGAACTGGCGGACTTCGTCGACTACCGTTTCATCCAGAGGAAGCAAATCTACGATCAGATGAGTGAGGAGCAGCGGCAGCAAGTTCCGATCGACGAGTATAACCAAATGATCGCAGACTATCAGCGAGTCTTGCCCCGATTCCCTCGGAAAGATTGGTGCCGGGTTTCCATATACACGCGAGCGCAGGAGCTTGAACAAGATTGGAATCGCAAGTGGAAGGCCCAAGGAACAACGGGCGCAACGTTCTCACTGTACGAGACTTTCTATCGCTACAGTTGCTCCCTGCACCACATGGACATAATGGGAATTCTGTCGAGCATCGATCCGAATGGGCAGGTTATCACGGCTCCATCTTTCGATCATCTGGAGGACGCTTTCGTAGCCACAGCATGCGCCCACAGGTGCGTAGAAATGTACAACGAGATGGCGGGTCTAAAAATGGAGGAACGGATACGAAGTGGCCCACACCAGACATACTCCGCCGCATGCGGAACCCTGTCCCAGGCCAGGGATCGACGGGGTTTCAGGAACAAATAAAACAGGCTACCGAGGGCGATGTTGGAAGACGGCTACGCGACCGTAGATAGGGGTACCTCTGACTGGCGTTTCCCAAATCCCACGCATTCCTGAATCGATTCCATATATAGCCTTGGCAAAGAGCGGATTCCGCCGTTGCGTCTACAGTCCCCTTGGCAAGGAAAAAGGGGGCTAGGTCAGCGACAGTCAAGTCCCACTCACTTAGAGCCCATTGCCTAGCAAGGTTGAGTTGGTCTTCCCGCGACGTGGCGTTCCCTCGGGGGACACCTGAAAACCGGCCAATGAGGGACACCGCAAAACCGGCCAACGGAATCAGGCAAGACAAGGACATTTATAACCCACGTTGACGGCGAGCGGCAACGAAAGACTTCAGAAGATTCGGATAGCCGGGTAT
>JBGSME010000222.1:0-2108 GCA_041740335.1 Bryobacteraceae bacterium
TCGGCGCGGCGAGTGATCCGCCTCTGCGCGCCGGCGCCTATTTCTTCCGCGTCGCCGTGTTTACGGCCAACACGTCCATCAATGCCTCGCTGGTGGCGACGGTGACCATTGGTGATCCCGCGCCGCCGCCGTCGCAGAACAATGAGCCCCGGGCATTGCGTTCCGCCGTGCCGGCCTCATTCATCCTGCCCGCCATCGAATCGCCCACTTTGTTCATAGGCGGCTATGGATTCTATATTGACGTGCCGGAAAACGCGGCTCGTGTGGAATTTCGTGTGAGCACCGATACGCCGCGCGCCGACACCGATCTGTTCGTCCGTCACGGTGCGATGCCGGATCTTACCGAGGATGGCGTGGCAACCGATTTTGTCGGCGACGGCCCCACGGGCAACGAAGTGATCACGATCACTCCAACGTCGGAACCCACGCTGCGGCCCGGCCGCTACTTCGTCGCGCTCGGCTTGTTCACCACTGGAGTCGAGACTAGGGGATCGGTTACCGCCACCGTGGTCAGCAACGATTCCGGCGGCGAGACTCCGGGTGCGCCCCGGCGGTTAACCCCGGATGCTCCCCTGAAATTCTCACTACCCGCCGTGGAGCGGTCGACGCTCTACACCGGTGACTGGGGTTACACGATCGACGTTCCCGAGGGCATCGCGCGGCTGGAGTTCCGCGTAAGAAGCACCGTGCCCTCGGTCGACGTCGATGCCTACGTCCGGCGCGGGGCACCCGTCGAAATCGGTGAGGATGGCCGAGTGGTCGCCGAATGGTCCGCGGAAGGCGAGACCGGGAACGAGAATCTGAACATTGCCGCAATTCCGGGCGAGACGCTCGCTGCCGGGACCTATCATCTGGCTCTGGGACTGTTCACCACAAATTCCCCCGCCAACGGAACCGTCAGTGTGAGTCTGGTGACTGCCGCCGGACTACGGTCGACCTTCGAATTCACTTCCGGCGCCGGAACAGCGCCGGTCCGCAAGGGTGCGGCCCAGCGCGATTTACGTTTATTGTCGCCGAAGGCTGCGCCGGCCGACGCTGCGCTCCGGGAGCCGGATCAGACGATTCGAAAGAGGGTTCAGGGCAAGAGCCGGGGCATGGTCCAGATCAACTAGCCGGTATTGGATTGCGCAGGCGCTTTGACGTCCGGGTAGCGATCCTGGCATCAAGCCCAACGCTCAACAAGTACGACCCGGGTTGGGCCTCGCGGAGGAACGCGAGGCCATTCCTGGCCGGTACTTCCAATCAGTCCTCCACCCGCTCCTTCACCAACGGAACGGGCCGAACCGCTTCAAACAACCCGAACGTCATCACATCGGTCTGCGTCGCGATGGTGACATACTGCTTTCCTTCCACAGCGAACGTGATCGGCGAAGCTGTCAACCCCTGGCCCGTGTTGAAGTGCCATAGATGCTTCCCCGTGCGGCTTTCGAGCGCCACCAGTTGCCCGTCGTCATCGCCGAAAAACAACACCCCGCTCGCCGTCGACACCGTACCGGCCCACATTTTCGCCTCTCCGGTCATCGGATATTCCCAGACCTTGTTCCCCGTCTTCGGATCAAACGCCCGCATGTAGAACTTACCGGGGCGCGACGGAATCTGCTCCGCGCCGGTCCCCGCGAAACCCTTCATCGGTTCCGGCTTCTTCGCCGACGACGCGTAGATGTCGCACTGTTCGAGGGTTGGCACGAAGTAAAGGCCCAGCTTGCTGTCGTAGGATTGCGACATCCAGTTGGTGACCCCTCGCACCGACGGGCACGTCTCCTTGCCGCTGGCGCTCGGCTCCATCCCCGGCACTACGTCCGGACGCCCTGTAACCGGATCGATGCCCTTCGCCCATGTAATCAGTTCGGCCAGCCGTGTGGCGCGCAGGAACTTTCCGTTCGTGCGGTCAAGCGCATAAAAAAAGCCGTTCCGATTGGCATGGAATACCAGTTTGCGCGGCTTGCCCTCCCACGGCATGTCGATCAGGATCGGCCATGACTGCGCGTCCCAATCCCACACATCGCGCGGCGTGAATTGAAAGTACCACTTCATTTTTCCCGTGTCCGGATCCACCGCGATCAGCGAATCCGAATATAGGTTGTCGCCGCCGGCGCGATCCCCGGCGT
>JBGSME010000223.1:0-1779 GCA_041740335.1 Bryobacteraceae bacterium
ACCGGCGGCTGGCAAACGGTGCGCGTGCTGTTTCAGTCCCCTTCAAATCGGGGAGCCCCGCGCGGCCGAAGAACCTCCGTGAGAGTTGGAGAGACCTGTACTCGTTTCAGTCCCCTTCAAATCGGGGAGCCGCGCGCGGCGGCTGTACAAATTATACACCTCAAAGGAATTAGCGAGGGCGAGCGGCGCCAAAAATACGCAGATTGGTTTTTTGCGTCAAAACCTTGGCAACCTGCGTAAAGGGGACGTACCTACCAGACATCGGCGCAGTGGTTGGCATATTCGCACTCGACGCAGCGTCCGCGAACAGGTGTGGGAGGAGGAAAAACCTCGTTGTCTCGCAGTTCCCGCATATCTGCGAGAGCACTGCAGACGTCCTGGCGGAGTTGGGGGTCGATTTCGATAGGGAAGACCCGGTCGTCGGGGATGCGGTAAAGGAATGCAATCCGAACGGGTAGGGCAAGAACGGCCTCCACCAGGAGTGCGTAGCCGGCGAACTGGAAGCGGTGATTATCGCCGGGATCTCCAGCGGTGAGCTTGTAGTCGACTAGGGCAGCGGAGGAACCATCGTCCAGAAGAAGGTCAAGCTTACCGGAAAGGCCAACCTCGGGATGGTTAAGCCAGAGTCCGAACCGGCGGTTCGCGTGCTCGAAGCCGTACTTGGCAAGGGATCGGCGCAACTCGAGTTTCTCGATCATGTCTTGGGCGGCAACGGCCTCGCGCATCTTGAAGGTCGGTTTTCCGACACTGGGCATAAAGCGATGGTAGAAAACGATTCGGGGGCAGTAGGCCCACTGCTTGAGGTCGGTTACGGGAAAGAGATCCATGTCAATCCTCGATTTCAGTCGTCTATCGGAATGATCTTCAGCGCTGGTTTCGGAGAGGGTGCGGGGGCGTTGGAATCCGGCTGCGATGTTTGTGACTTGAGGCGATCGGCGTCAACCCGGTACTGATCCAGGAGCCAGACGTCGGCGAGGTCGGCTTCGCAGATGGGGATCATTCGGATGCGCGCGCTCGCGGTGCGGACTTCGGCGCGTAGACGGAGAGCAAGTTCCTGGCGGCGATTCCGGTTCAGCTTTCCGAAGAAGGCGCTGAATTGGATGCGCTCGAGGCCGTAGTCGAGGCAGGCGTCGGAGATGCGGGTGCGAAGACGGTCCTCTTCGACGTCGTAGATGAGGATGACGGAGACTTCAGGGCTTCCGCGGCCAACTTGTTGGGGTTTGAGAACACCCGCGTAGCGGTTGGTATGGGCCATGGGGTGTTACCAGCGGAAGGCGAAGGGCCGGTATTCGCGGAGGCCACGAACGGCGGATGCAGCAAGGCGGGCTTGCATCTGAATGATGGAGCGCACCTGGTGCTTCTTGCCGCGATGTTCTTCGGTTGCGTTGAGGCGGGCGAGAACACGGAAGGCGACCTGTTCCTTCGATTCCGCGTTGAGCATGCCTTTGTCGAGACCCAGCGAACCGCCGCGATTGAGCCATGTGAAGAGGGCGCGGTCGACGACGGGCTGGCGGAATTCCTCAACGAGGTCGAGCACCATGGACGGTTTGCCGCTACGGTCGACATGGAGGAGTCCGGCAAAGGGTTCGAGACCGGCGTTGAGGACTGCGCCCCAGACGTGGGAATAAAGGATGCCGTAGCCGTAGTTGAGGGCGGCGTTGACGGGGTCGAGCGCGGGGCGTTGATCGCGGGTATCGAAGCCGGAATCTCCAGGGAGGAGGTTGCGAATTTCCTTCCAGTAAAGGCGGCCAGCCGCGCCTTCGAGGGCCATGAGCGCAG
>JBGSME010000224.1:0-4360 GCA_041740335.1 Bryobacteraceae bacterium
CCCGCCGCGCCCCCGCTCGCCAGCTTCCCCACACAGCTCGGCGATTGGCGGATGAGCGTCGAGGGCGCCGTCGAGCAGGAAGTGCAAGACGTTCTCAAGGCCGACGATCTCCTCACCCGTCAATACGGCCGCAACGACGCCGGCGCCGGCGCCGGCGCCAATCTCTTTATCGCCTACTTTCATTCCCAGCGCACGGGCAAAGCTCCCCATTCGCCTAAAAACTGCCTTCCCGGTTCCGGCTGGCTTCCTTCGACCTCCGACATTCTCCGCCTGCCGTCGGAGTCCGGAACAACGCTTGAGGTCAACCGCTACGTCGTCTCCAAAGGGAATCAAAAAAGTGTGGTCCTCTATTGGTATCAGACCGCTCGCCGCACCATCGCCAGCGAGTATTGGGCCAAGCTGTTTCTGATTACCGACTCGATCCGCTACAACCGCTCCGACACCGCATTGGTCCGCGTCGTTGTGCCCGTATTTGACGACAACATCGAACAGGCCACCGCAGTGGCATCGGCGCTCGCCCAACAAGCCTACCCGGTAATGCGGAACTACCTTCCGGCTTAGTCCCCCTGCCGGGCGGCTAACAATCCAGCCGACGCTTTAGCAATCCAGCCGGGCGGCTAACAATCCAGCGACATGAAGGGCAGAGTCGCTTGGCCCGCCCGCAGCCGCAACAACCACTTCTCGTAGCTCGGCACTTCGCTGCCCGCCAACTGCTGCACAATCAGTTCATCGATCTCGCTCTGCTTCATCTCCGGAGTCAGACGCTGAAACCGCGGATCGCTGCGCATCGATTCGGCCCTGTCCCGCCGCAACGCCTGCCGCCGCGATTCGGTCATCTCATCGAACAGCGTCACCGCAACCTTCTGCCGGAACCGTTCGTAGTCCAGTACCAGATCCCGCTCCTCGGCCTCCCGCTGCTGCCGCAGCGCCGTTTCTTCCCGCTGCCGGAACCGCTGCTTCCATTGCGCCGACTCTTCCTGATGCACCAGCCGCTGTCTCCCCTCGACATCGCGGGCGATCTTCACCAACAGCCCCGGCAGATTCCGCAGCACCTGCCCCGATTCGCGCTTCTGCCGGCAGATCTCAATGGCGATATCGCACCAGTCGAGGCTTTCCTGGCATGCCTCGCTCGCCGGACCCTCGTCGAGCCCCTTGCGCACGATCGCCAGCGCGACGTTGGCCGCCACCTCCTGCTGCTTCATCTCCTCCACCAACCGCGCCGCCCGCTGCAACTGGTACAGCTCATGACCGCTCGCCGAATCCGATAGATACCGGTCGACCGCCTCAGCCGCCAAACCCGCCTTTTCGAGCGCCGCCCTGACCCATCCGCGTAAATCCTCCGCCGTCACCCCGCCGCTCAACCGCATCGCCTTACGCTCAGGCACATAACTGGCGTCGCGGTGCAGCGCGATCCGCCATTCCTCGGCGCTCACCACGTGATAGGAGCCGATCACCTTCGCCCGCAGCAACTGATCAAAGGCCGGCTCGAGCGTCTGCATCAGCCGCGAAAAATAATACGGTACCTTGATCATCCCCAGATTCTCGGTGGCCAGCTTCCGCGCGTCGATCACCAGTAAATCGGTCTTTTCAAACGCCACAGCCAGAAAGCGGTACAAATGCTTCGCCGTAATACCGTCCAGCTCCATGTAACGGCCGGCGTCGAGCAGCCGGAAAAATCCGCTGTCCATCGACTGGATCAGTTTATCGGTCCATGTCACCGTCCCAACGCAGCGGCCGCTCACCCGGTCGAGCGAAAAACTCGCCTCCTGAAACACGTTCAGCCACTTCACTTCTTCCTGCTGATCGGTGGCGGCCAGGGCGCGAAAACGCAACGGGATAAACCGGTCCATCGCCAGCTTCAGCCGCTGGTAGAACTTGCCGTGAACCTTGTCGACGTTGAGAATCTGCGCAATCTCACGGCCGGTGAAGGTGATCGTTTTCGAAAAATTGCTCCGGAAGGTCAACACCCCCAGCGCGACAAAAATGTCCAGATCCTGCTCGGTGGGCAGCCCCAGTTCATTGTTCCCCTGCACCTGCCACAACACGTCGGCTTCACTGCCGTCAGGCAGTGCTTTCGTCCCCTTGATTTCGATTTTCCCGACGCGTTTGCCAACACGCCGCTCGAGAACCGCAAACGGCACCGCCGCCAGGTTCTCTTCCTCCACCGAAAGGTTCAATACCGAAGACTTGAAGGAGCGTTTCGCCACGATGTTTTTCCGGTGCTCTTACGTTTGTACAACACGGACCGGTTTTGTTGCAGGTCTTTACGATGAGACCCATGGGCTTGGGCGAAACTTTATTGGCAGACCCATAGCCATGGCCAATAAACCATCTTTACCAATACCAATACCAACCATAGGGATCGCGCCGCGGGGCCCGAGGAATGATTCAAACTATTGATTATAAATGGCTTACTAACTTGAGAAACCGGTTTCAAGCCATGTGCCTGATCGTAAATGCCATGTGCCTGATCGTAAACCCCGTTGTATCAATGAGTTAAGCTGAAAGCAAACGCCGCCAGAGATGCCCTGGACTGCATAAGCAGCTTGTTTTCATAGTCATAGAATGACTTCCGCGCTCCGTGCAACGATCTGAGCCGCCGCCCCTCCGCCGGTGTTTTTATGATCAGGCCCACACCGCTTACGATCAAGCCCACGCCAGAGCAGTGTTTTTTACGATCAGACCCACACTCTACCCCCCTTTTTTACGATCAGACCCACACCGCTTACGATCAAACCCACGGCTTCCAACTGCCCTGTTGTGTGTTTCATCGTAAAAACCCGCCGGTAACGTCCCGTTCTCGCCGATGAGCACTAAGGGGAAGAACGCATATGAGCATCACGCCTCTTCGTTTTGTCGGCATCAGCACCTTCTCGTCCGACTTTGAGCAGATCCTGTCGCGCGCTGTTTCGATTGCGCAGCTTCCCGTGCGTCAGCTTCAGAACGAACAAGTAGAGATCCTGGCGAAGAAGCAGACTCTATCGAATTTTCAAAGCTCGGTTTCCGATCTTCAGGCAGCCGTCGAGCGCCTCGGCGCACTGGGTGAGAGCGCGGCGCTGGCGGCTTCAAGCTCCAATTCCAGCCTGGTTTCGATTCAGTTGGACGATGCCGCGGCCGCAACAGCATCCAGTTACACCGTCAGCGATATCGTTTCGACGGCCAAACGAGCTTCCGAATCGACCGCGGCCGGCCTGGCCACTACCGATGCGACGGCGGTGGACCCCGACGGCATCCTCGAGCTGGTGCTCGGCGGCGATACTTTTACGCTCGATCTCACCACCTACGGGAATTCGCTCGAGGGAGTCCGCGACGCCATCAATGCCTCCGGCGCCGCCGTTTCGGCAACGATTCTCCACACGGGAACCGGAGCCGAGCCCTATCACCTCTCGCTGAGCGCCAACAACACCGGCGCTACCACGCTCGAGTTGCGCACCACCCCCGGCGATTCCGGATCCAACCTTCTAACGGCCTCCAACCAGGGCTCCAACGCCGTATTCAAGCTCAACGGTCTCGACTTTTCCCGTTCGGAAAACCTCGTCACCGATGCGATCGAGGGCATCAGCTTCACCATCAACGGAGAAACCGCCAGCGGCCAGACGGCCGTGCTTTCCCTCGATTCCAACCGGAATTCGCTCTCGGCCGCACTGCGCGACTATGCGACCGCCTACAACGCCGTCGGCGATCAGGTTCGCGCCCAGATCGGCGAACAAGCCGGCCTGTTGAGCGGCGATTTCATCGTCCAGGAAACGCAGCGTTCCTTGCGTACCCTGACCGGCTATTTCACCGATGGCCCGGTTCGTTCTCTCACCGACCTCGGTATCAGCATCAATCGATCCGGCGTTATGTCGTTCGATTCGATTCACTTCAACTCGCAGCCGGCCTCCACCATCGATTCCGCCTTCCAGTTCCTTGGCGGACGCACCACCGGGTTCGGCGCCCTCGCCTCACGCCTCGATCAGCTTGCCAATCCCATCACCGGAGCCATCAAACTCCAGCAAAACAACTACGACCTCAGCGATCGCCGCACCAATACCAAAATCGAGGAAATCAATGCCCGCATCGAAAACATGCGTTCCTCCTTATCGGCCAAGCTGCAGCAGGCCGACGTGCTCATCACCACCCTACAGCGGCAGCAGGACCAATTGACCTCGATCATCGACAGCATGAACAACAGCCAGAAACAATGACGGCCAATCAAACCGAATCCCTCACCACGCTTCAGACCGCCACTCGCCGCATGAAAGAGGCCGATTCCGCCGACCTCGACACGATCCTCGCCCTAGCCTCCCAGCGCGCCGCCGCCCTCGATGCCCTTGCCGCCAGCCCCCCAGCCGGCCCCGCGCCTGTCCTCGCCGCTCTC
>JBGSME010000225.1:0-2291 GCA_041740335.1 Bryobacteraceae bacterium
TCGCCGGCACCGGATCGATTGCGGCCACCGCCGTGGTGCCAACGGTGGCAGCCACACAGAACGGCCTGCGGCCCGCTACGATGTCTTCCTGAACCGCCCGCTCGAGCGCTGCCGGATCCATGCGGAATCGCTCGTCCACGCCGATCTTGCGCACCTGCGCCGGCTTCAGCCCAACCGTGACAGCGCCCTTTTCAATCGAGGAGTGCGCGTGTTCGGAGCAATAAAGCACCAGGCTGTCGAGCGGCGCGTCTGCGAACTGGCGCGCGGCGGCGAGCACGTGTACCACCCCCGTCGATGCCGTGTCGTGGATCATGCCGAAGAAATCGTCCGGCAGGCCGATCCATTGCCGCAGCCACGACGTCGTCACCAGTTCGAGCTCGGTGAGCGCCGGGCAGGTGGCCCAAAGAATTCCGTTCACGTTCAGCCCCGCGCTGAGCAGTTCCGCCAGGATGCCCTCCGGCGCGCTGCTGATGGCGAAGTAGCCGTGGAATCGCGGGTGATTCCAGTGCGTCACCGCCGGCATGATCTTCCCTTCGAAATCGGCGAAGATCGCCTCCATCGGCTCCGGTTGCTCCGGCGCGGACGCCGGCAGTCGATCGGTCAACTCGCCGGGGCGCACACGCGACTGAACCGGATAATCGCGAATGTGCGTCATGTACTCGGCCAGCCAGTCCACCATTTGGTGGCCGTGGCGGCGAAATTCTTCAGGAGTCATTGTGGGTGCGATTGCCGGAACTCGCGCAGCCGCGGCGGTTCCACTTCCTTCTTCCAGGCGGTGAGCTTCTCTCGCAGACGCGCCCCGGCAGCGGCCTCCCGTTCGAGCAGATTCACCTTCTCTGATTCATCCGCGGCGAGGTTGAACAAATGCTCCGCGCCATCGTCAATCACGAACTTCATGTCGCCGTCACGAACCGCCCACCGCCGCGTCCGGGCGCGCTTGTAGTTCCAGAACAGAGTTCGCGCCGCGGGTTTCTTCCTGCCGGTAACTACCGGTAACAAATCAATCCCGTCCAACCGCCGCGCCGGCCGCACCTGAGCCGCTGCCAGAATCGTCGCTGAGACATCCATGGTGATCGCCACCTGCGTCGTGGTTGTGGCCTCTGGAATCACACCGGGCCATCGCATCATGCACGGCACGCGAATTCCGCCTTCCCAACACGAGCTCTTGTAGCCGCGAAAAGGAACGTTCCGGCTCCGGTTGTAACCGCCGTTGTCGCTCTTGAAAACAACCAGCGTATTCGAAGCCGCGCCGATCCGGTCGAGCGCGGCCAGGATATCGCCCACACGGCGATCCATATGCTCCACCATCTCCACATAGGTGGCGCGAGTGCCCACGTTCCATTTGGACTTTTCCCCGACCGGGCCATCCTTCGGCCCCTGCAGCGGCGTGTGCGGGGTGGTGAACGGGACATACAGAAAGAATGGCTTCTCGCGCGGCCGCATCCGCGCCAGCCAATCAATCGCGTGATCGGCGAGCAGATCCGTCGTGTGTCCGGTGCGCTCCACCGGCCTGCCGTTCCGGTAGAGAACGTTGGTGCCGTCCTCTTCGCGATGCGTGATGTAGTCGGCGTTGCCGCCGAGAATACCGAAATACTCTTCAAAGCCGTGCGCGTTCGGCGAAAAGCGCTCCGTGTAGCCGAGGTGCCACTTGCCCGAGCAGCAGGTGGCGTAGCCGGCGTCCCGAAGCATGCGGGCGATCGAAGTCTCCGCAACCGGCAGCCCCAGTTCCCCTCGTGCCGCCAACCACTCGGCTTCGTCATACCGGCCGACGTTCCCCACTCCAATGGCGCACTCCAGTCCGCCAACGCGCTGTTGATACCGCCCGGTCAGAAACCCGGTGCGCGTGGGCGAACATTCCGGCGCGTTCGCATAGCATTGCGTGAAGCGCACCCCGCGGCGCGCCAGCGAATCGATGTGCGGTGTCCGGATATCCGGACACTGATACGACGAAAGATCGCTTGCGCCGAGATCGTCGGCAAGAAGCATAACAATGTTCGGCCGTGCGGCCGCTTGCGCGCCGCCGATGGCGATCGTCGAAGCGAGCAGTTGCCGGCGAGTCATCGAAGCATCTCCTTCGCAGCGGGCACACGCCCTTCGAGAAAAGCCTGTCCGGCATGCCCGCCGAAGTTCTTCGCTGTGGCGGCGGCGGCCTCAACAAAGGCCATGGCGCGATCCGCTCCGAGCTGCCGGAACAGCCCGGGGAGCTTCTCGAGACACCAGCCGCTCGCCTGCAGCCCGATGCTCTCGACAAGCGTTTGAAAAGCGCCGAGATACGCCGCCGAGCGTTCGAC